>JBBRRN010000401.1:0-3913 GCA_038200685.1 Nitrospirales bacterium | reverse complement strand
TTATGTCTTTCAAGCAAGCGGTCTCAAGCTGCTCTTATCCGATCCAGTACAGCGTGAATAGTATTCGAAGGTTTTCCTTCAAAACTTTTTGTTACGAGTTGTCAGAATCATGAAGTTTCTCGCGCAATGTGGCGTCTCATGTCACACTAAGCCTATGATTGTCATGCGCACAGAAGCCTGGCGCAGCCTAGGAATTGGGCTGCTTTGTGTCATTGTCCTGGACGGTTGTGCGCTTCTCCACCCCTCATCCTCGCCGTCTCCGGCCTCGGTGGAGAATAGAAGCGATCCAGCTGTGGACCCAAGCTTAGTGGAGTCTCTCCAAAGGCAACTACGAGAGCGAAATAAGCGCATTGCGGAGTTGTCGTCCCAATTGGACGCCTTAAAGATGATTGATCAAGACACGCAGGAGCGGAGAACGTCCAGCCGAACGCCCGCATCGTTCAGACCTTCCACGACTGATCGAGATCGTTAACTGCCTCACTCTTTGATACGGTCGATTATTCCCACTTGAATTTTTCGTGTAGCATGCAACACTCCATCATCGAACTTCGATGGTTCCCTCCATAAAACTCTGTCATCGCCCCCCCTTCATAGGATAAATCCTAAGAACGCCAGAGGAGTTACCACCGCAGAGGTGTGCCGGTCGAACACGAACCCGCTGTGATCAGAATCAAGCGAGCATTCACGGTGAGGTCGTGCCCGCTTGGTTGAGCAGGCGCTTCAGAGAGTCCCCCAGCCGGTGCATTGAGAATTCTTTTTCGACGAACTCGGTCACTCCCAGCGCCCGCACCTGCTGCTCCGCCTCCGCTGTCCCGGCTCCCGTCAGGATGACCACCGGCTGTGCGGGATTGAGTTGGCGGACCTGTTGCAAGACCGTGAGCCCGTTCATCTCGGGCATTTTCAGGTCCAGCACTACGACATCGGGCCGTTCTCGTCGAAAGAGCTCCAGGCCCTTCTGACCATTCGAAGCGAGGACCACCTCATAGCCCTTCCGACTGAGGAGCGTGTCGAGGAGATTCCGTATACCCTGCTCATCATCGATCACGAGAATTTTAGACATGCGCATTCCCCTATGCAGAACTAGAATACTTATCACTGCTAACTATAGCGCAAGAGGGTGCATTATGGGGCTGGCCAATCAGCCCCAATCAGCCAGTTCCGAATAGGTGAGACGAGTAGGGGTCGAATGGGGCCTTTGTTGGCCCTGCCTTGTCGAGGCCCACTGGGCGTGGTGTCCGAAGTCCCTGAGAGTTGCCATACGGCGTCTTCATAATCCAGTCTTGCAATCGCTCGCGGTGGGGCGATGGCACGGAACAAAACTGCAGGCCGATCATCGTCTGCCTGACCCATCGGACGATCGCCAATTCCACGGAGACCGCTGGCTCCATGTCGGGGAGATAGACGGACACGTGGAGTTTGGTTCCTACGGGCGGGGGTGACTGACAGAGCGCCCGACAACCCCTGAAGGACAGGTCAATCGTGTGCGCCTCACCCTCAAGATCTTGAGTGACCCCCGCATAGGCGAGCCGGCACGAGGTCCGAACACGGCGGGCGCTGCGATCCATCATGTTCATGGTCGACTCCCTTCTGGTACTTCTGTCAGGCTGCCCGTTGATATCCTCCCAGGCAAGCGATCCTGTCGCCCTCCTGCGTGTACGGCGTCTCCTTCATCACATACTTAGCCACCTCAATGGCCTGTTGCGCGACATCGATCAAAGTGCGGACTCGGGGGTCGATGGTTTGATCCAGTGCGCCCTCCAGTTTGAGCAATGCGGCATCTAACTTCGTCATGGGACCCCCTCCTGGTTGTGGCATGGGAATGATTCCCCGCCAGGTCCAAGCCTAACAGGCATGCCTGTCGCGTCACTCTCGTTCGAGGCAAATCTTTAGAGGGGGGAACCGGTCACTCGGCGAGGACACCGACCTGCGGTGTACGAATTTCAGGTAGCCCATACCTCAGACAACCTAATCCCCACAAGAAACCACAGAACAGGGTACTGCTGATATGGGACCTGATGGGACTGGTTTGTCCTGTCCTGGTAGCAGCGCGGTAGCAGATGCAGAGGATGAAAGCAGAAAATGATTGATCATCGCTTCCTCCACTGACATGATTGGTTGCTCGCTCGTGACCGTGTCGTCTTCGCTGATGAATTGATCCAGGTTGTAGGGATGAGCTGGGACGGTCGGGGCGCCTATCAGGAAGTGGATGCGCCAGAAAGACGATGTAGCCAGCAGGTGAATCAAATAGCGGATGAAGGCTCACATGACGAAGATTCTAGTCATAGACGATGATGCCCTCGACCGGGGCCTCCTAGTTGCCGTCCTAGAGGAAAGAGGATATGAAGTTACCTTGGCAGACAATGGTGGGACGGGGTTGATGTTATGTCACCGGCAAACTCCTGATGCTGTCGTGTTGGACCTCAACATGCCTGGAATAGACGGTCGCAGCCTACTGCGGCAATTGCGGATACTGCACCCAACCCTACCGGTCGTAGTTTTTAGCGGACTCAGCACAGACGAGATTGAGCAAGAGATGCTGAACCGGGGCGCCACGGCCTGTATTCAGAAGGCATTTTCACTGGATCAACTGGGGTCGGCATTGCAAGAGGTCCTACCCTCCCCCCACACAAGCTGACAGCTGAATGGCCAGAACTTCTGGTAGCAGCGTGGATAGGAGTGGGTGAACGGTTGGATCGTCCTTCAGGCTATGCAAACCGCTTGACCCGATTGCCGAGGTGGTCGTACAGCCAGGTGATCCGAACATCACTGGCATCGCTGCGACGCATTTCCCATAGTAGGCTTTACAGGGCGAATAACAACGCTTCGTCGGACCAGGCTTTCTTCACCTACGCAGATTGAATCACTTCCTCTTAAGAGTGGTGATGGAAACAGTGAAGAACCGTTCTGTCCTAAGTGTCTGACGGAAGCGATAAAGTAGCAAGGATGGCCGAGAGAGCGGCCGACGATTGCTGGCGCTGTACAGTCTGTGCATTCAGTATGAGAAGGCCAGGAAGAAATCAGCGGACAGTTCGTGTTGCAACTGACTATTTGTGACGGTTTCGCAGAGCTTTGATTGTCAGCCGGATAACCCACCTAGCGTTTCAGAAAAGCGAAACACCAACTGCTACGTCGGCGGTTCCACCGGCCCAGCCCATTCGCCCATGTTCTTCTCTAATCGATCTGGGAATTCCAGGCCAAAATAGCTCACGATCCAGTCACCTGGCTGCATGTCGACCACATCTCCCTCGTGAAGCACGGCCACTACATCATTGTCGTGCCACGGTTCGACGGAGACGAGGGACACCATCGTTCCTTGTTTGAGCCAGTAGGCCCCTGGCTTTGTCGGTGTTTCAGTAGTCCAGGTCACTCGACAACCTCCCTTATTGTCTCTGTTGTGGTTTTAGTGCGCATCCCTTCTAACGCTCTGATACAGCTGTGAGGACCTGGCTCAAACGTTGGCGCTCTGTCTCCGATATAGGCGAAAAAAGGCCAGTCCCCGAAGGCCTGACCGCGTGCCGGACGCTGAACCTACGCCTCAAACGACATGAGTCATGCACAGGAACGATTGCGGGGTATGGGAAGGACAGATCAGATGCGAAGTACGGAAATCTTGAGCAGGAGATCCCGGGCAGAACCGACTATAGGACAATCAAAGACCTGGCTGAACAGCTGCGAATTAAACCTGGGACACTCTATTCCTGGGCCGCGCAAGGCAAGATCCCTAGCAGGAAGATTCATGGGTTAGTCCGGTTCGATCCCGTTGAGATTGACCGCTGGCTTTCCCCCTTTTCCCCGTCGAAAACCGTCCCTCTCCAGATAGGGAAACGGAGTGCGGACAACTCCGACCTGAACAGACTGATTGCGAGCGCGAAACGCGCGGTCTATACTTCCGGCCACGGGGAAACTAGACCGA
>JBBRRN010000400.1:0-3917 GCA_038200685.1 Nitrospirales bacterium | reverse complement strand
CAGTTGCGGGGAGGAACCCATTGTAATTTCCGTTACGAGTGGCAAGGGTTGGAATCGTGAGAGCCGCGAATGAGTTGACACCGTGAATACTGTCGTACTCTCGTTGTGTCGTACCGGTGTTGTGCAACTTGAAATCCGTAAAGTTCGGAGCCGCATGGCAAGCGATGCAGTTGCCGATTTGACCCGCAGTGACCTCTGATGGTGAGGCGGTTGGGGGAGTAGATGGTTCTCGAAGAAATATCTTGAGGCCTGCCAACTCGGTCGCTCCGAACGCAAATGGCTGAGTGTGGAATTGAAACAGACCGTTTGTCCGATTCGGATTAGACGTCACGAATTGAGGGGTGAAGCCTGGGGCGTTCACGAGCGTCCGGAGTCGTCGGCTGTAATTGAGCGCGGTCTCATTTTGGTCCGGTTGCTCGGGCAGGCCGTTGTTCTGTAAAAATACATCGAACGGTGAACGGATGAGCGCACCGCTTTCTTCGGTCTGTGAGAAAATGAGGCCATTGACATAAGCGGAGACGACTTTCACGACTGCGTCGAAGATTTCCTGGTCGGTGGCCGACCCGATAAAAGCGCGAAACTGAGGAGGCAGGCGCAGCTCGTCAGGAATATTCGGGTTGACGCCGGTAAATAAAATTCTGTAAGACAAGCCGGTGTCGGTCAGATCAAAGGAACCATCGTCTCCCCGGACCACTCGGGCGATGTGCGCGAAGGCCTGAGCCTTTTCGCCAGGCAGCCAGCCCAAGTTTCTTCCTGTGAAGGTGGCTGCGACCAGCTCTTCCATTGAGTTGAATTCGGCATCGAAATGGAACAAGACGCCGCCTGGACGATCAAGGGAAGAGTTGACGAGCGGAGGTGAATTGCGAACGGCAACGGTCTTGCCGTCTGCTCTGGCCTGGAGCGGGCTTCGGTGCGCAAAGTCGGCATAAGATCGCATGCCGCCTCCGGGCGCATCCACAACGTCGTCGACCAAATGGCAGGCCCGACAATTCATCGACATGCCCTTGAACGGCCCTGGGTTAATCGGTGCTCCTAAGGTCTCGAGGGTATCGACGGCGCCATCACCGGCATTGGCGTTGTTGACGTCGCCCCCATTGTCCATGAAGATCTTGAACGCCTGGGCAAATCGGGTGTCAAGAAACAGCCGCTCACCGACGGCCTCTTCGGCTCCTGGTGTCCCTGTTGCCGCGACCGAAGGCGGTGCGGGGGTACTGCTGCTTCCACATCCTGAGAGGAGAAGAGAGAGGAAGATCAGAGATGATCCCCCAACGACATGAACAAATGCGCTGTGACGACGAATAAACGGAAACATGGTGAAACCTCCCGTACCTCTATTGTGAATCAATACAGTGTCTCGTCGTTGGTTCGACATGATCTGAGCCTGAAATAGATTCTTGGAATAGACAAAATACTTCGACTAACTCCGGGTCGAATTGGGTGCCGGCTGCGACTTGGATAATTCTGAGCGCGATCGTGTTTCGTGCAATTCGGTTAGAAACTTCAGGAATGCGGATAGCGTCGAAGGCGTCGGCTATTGAGAGGATTCTGGATCCAAGGGGAATGAATCCTCCCCTGATACTATAGGGATAGCCCGATCCGTCCCATCGTTCGTGATGGTGGGCTATGAGGACGGAAACCTCCCGGAGAAAGAAGAACGGTTCGAGAAGCAAGGCGCCAAGCCGAGGATGATTCTGAATGGCGACGTAGGACTCAGGCTCAAGATAGTCGCTGCATGACATGAGGTGGGGCGGAAGCGTCAAGAGTCCAATATCGTGGAGGAGTGCCGCGAGTATTAGATCGTGCAACTCAACTGAGTTCAAGCCGACTGCTTGTCCGATCAATATCGAGGTCGTAGCTGTGCGGCGGCCGTGACCGACCTGCCATGGGAACGCCCGATCAATTTCCTTGCCGACCTGTCGAACGAGTATGCATTCGATGTCGTGGCGTGATGCCAACGGAAGTTGGAGGCGATCGATCTTCCTCAGCATTCCCTGGATGGTGAGGATTCCAGGATGAATGTATTCAGAAAGATATTGTTGCATCGTCATGTCTCCGAAAAAACGCAGAGCCCAAGATCAGACGTGTGATCTTGGGCTCTGGGTGAAAAACCTCTGGCCGCTGGATGATTCTGGAACGATATAAAACTGCTACGCTTCTTCTCCTCGTTTCCCTGCCATCAATGGCTGTTTCAATACCCACATTTCATACAGTGGCACACTCATCATGACCAGGAAGCTCATGGTCATTAAGGTATCCCCTGTCAGCATCGTGATCACAAAAACGGGTGAGATATAGCTGATTAGCCACGGTGAAAGCAGGTCGAGTATGACGCCGCCAAAGCCCGCCCACGTCATCGCTGCTTTGAGACCGTGGCTTGCGTTCGTCAGGTACATGACATGAATCAAAATGATAAACACGACCGGCATCGTAAAGAGGTGAAAATGAGTGATCTCTGCCAGCTCCCGAAATGACATGGGTTCGCCGAAAGTGGCGTCGGACCCGCGATAGTGATCAGCAATGCCCTGCGGGGAGAGGCTGGTCATGCTATGTGCCCAAAAAAATGAAAAGGCAAACCCTGCCAACATCAAGAGTAAAAATAGTGTGTACAACAGCCGAATGTGGCGGTCCGAATCCCGCAGTTTGAATTTCTGGTTAAAATTTCGCATGGTGGGACGCTCGGTCCGCTTCTACTAGTTTCCAAAAATCGAAGTAAAAAATCCCTTCTCTGACCTGCGGGCAGCGACTGTGTCGCTGCCAAACCCTGCCGGTTTCAAATAAAACTCATCGATCAGCACCAAGACTCGTTTAATTCCCGCGGTCATCGAGCGAACCGACATGGTGGCACCGCTGATGTTGATGATGTCTTTATTGATGCGAACCGGATCCAGGACCGTTTTGCCTTCATACTGCACGTTGAATCGCTTAGTCCTCACCTCGCTGCCTCGAGCTTCGCGAAAGACGAGCAATTCTACGTTCGAGACACGTCCGCGCGCATCCACCCCAACCATATAAGTCATCGGCTTGTGTTTGCCGATGGTATGTTGCACGAGAGCGTAACCATCGACCTGCGTGCCGGTCTCGCCGATGTAGACATCAAAGGCATCTTCGGGGAATTTCCAACCAATACGTTCCTCAACCGTCATCTTATTATCCGTTGGAACTCGCAGTAGTTCTTTTTTGATGCGTTCAGACTTTGGGAACATCAGTTTGACCGCGTCCTCCTCAGTAAGGAAGACTTCAGCCATCGACATTTCTTGCTCCGTCAAGTAACGTTTGAGTTCACTGTCCCACACCCGTTCAGCCTGGACCATAGCTGGGAAGATGACGAAGGAGAGCGTCAATGAGAGAAGGAGCAATCGAGTCATCATGCGGGCTCACACCCTTTTGCCTTCAGCTTGACCTTGAGCCGATCGTCGACGCCATTCATCACCTCTTCCGATGGTTCTATCGCCCACCATTTAAGGGCTTGCTGAGTGACTCCTCCGCGGGAATGCCATCGCTGCCTAGTTTCTAATACGCTCACAGAGGCGACGTCATTCATTTGTTTGACGGACAGCGTGATGCGTGCGCGTTCGTTGTTGCCAAAGCCTTCCCATCCAAAGATACCGAAGGATCGTTCTGAGGTTGGTGGCACGTCCTGCCAGTTTGTCTCGATCGTTCCCTTCTCTTTGTCATAGGTTGAGACGGATTGTCCTTTCATGGTCTCAAGTGCAGCGTCCCAGACGCTGTCATAGGAGCACACAAAATATTGCTCACGACTCCCGCTTAGAGCGGCGCACCCGACAGAGAGGAGCGCGAGGACTACCAAAGCAATTCTGGGTGTAGGCATTATGTACACTGCTCTTTCTTGCTCACAGACGAGCACTCCCTTCAGAGGGAGAGCTCGTCTGTATTCGACCTAGAAATACGTTGCGGCT
>JBBRRN010000399.1:0-3918 GCA_038200685.1 Nitrospirales bacterium | reverse complement strand
TGGTCTTTGGAGGAAGTGATTGCTTTGCTCCAACACTAATGGTCATGGTGTTGATCCCCTTGCGGGAGATTGAGGCTATCTCGTACCGCATGCACTGAATGCAGCGCACTAAACATCTTGTAAACACTGGTCCATAGTTCCTTTTTGGTAATCGGCTCATCATACAGAAGAGTTTCTTCCATGGTGATAGTTAGTGGGTTGCCTTTTCCCTGATGTTGCAAAATAAAGCTATTCGCCAGAAGGCGAAGGGTATTTGTGAAGTTATTCCGGTCGCTAACTGGCATAGATTCATAGTATTTATTTGCATCTTTATCTAATGCGAAGGCTCCCCTGATGACTAACCTTCCGCTGTGCTCCATATCACGTCCTACCAGGATTTTCATTCCGCTCTCACCGCTCACTTATAATAAAAACTTATCTTCTACACTTGAAAGAGCGCGCACAGCTAAGCCACCATCTGTAATCCATCGAGTAATTACTTTTGACGATGGATGACAAACCCCTTTCGACTCATCAAGCACATCCGCGAACCTATCCATCAGCACCCATGACGAAACAAATATAACCAGAGCAAAGGCGACCTTTTCATACAGTGGCCTGGCCTTGACCGCCTTAGAATACTTGAATGCCGCGAGTGGAATGCTTGCCACAATAGCCCTCACCCACAGCTCATTAAGGATAAAAAGCACCGAATCCCGCAATATGTCAGGCAGCATGACTCACCCCCTTGGTTTAAGGGGTGGAGCTTCGCAGGAATGGGGAATATGTTCAACGGGGGCATCTTTTTGAAATCATACCAGTACCAAATTTTCTCCTTGCGCGGGAGAATTGGTCACGGTTGGATGTGGTGTGTAGGGTGTGGCTTCGTGACGTGCTCCCATCAATGATCGATGTAGAGCCGGACGCAGCTCTTCGGCGACAATATCTGGGGGGAGTTATACTGGCGTTCTCGTCAATCTTTTGGTCACTGTGCTGATAGTTTTGAGGCAGGTCCCTTGCTCCCGAAGCGCGCATAATCAGACTGTGCGTGCTGGACGGTCGCAGTAGGACCTGCATGGGTGCCATTCTTAAGAGAGAGACAGGCAGCCTTGGACCGAGTATTGTTAGAAATGGTGCTCGTCCTATGCGCGCAGTTGGAAATATCAGACCGCCCATCCTCTGCTTTACGTGAAAAAAAACCGCGTGCTATAGTCCAATGCCAATTGTGCTGTGATGACGGTGTCGACTCACGTTTGCGAGGCTTAGTATGCATGAAGTTCCCGTTAAGATTTATATCGAAAAGCTGTTGAAAGAGTGTAAGAAGACGGCAAGATGGCTTGCGCTTCTATCTGGCCCGTTCAAGGAGAAAGCCTTACGTGCCATGGCCGATCGATTAGCGGCCGACGAAGAGAAGATTCTGGCGGCGAACGAGAAAGATGTGGATGCGGTTGGGAAATCCTTCGAGGCTGATGTCATAAAGGATCGGATGAAGGCCGCCGTGGCCCGCTTGCGCATGACCGCGAGCGATATTAAAGAGATGGTGGATCGTCTTCGTATGATTGCAGATCTGCCGGATCCGGTTGGTAGTGTTGCCTCGCGAGGGGAACGACCAGACGGATTGCAAGTCAGTCGTGTTCGTGTTCCGATCGGAGTCATTGGTGTGGTATCAGAACTGAGCCCGCTCATTACCGTGGAATCGATCGCACTCTGTTTCAAGTCGGGTAATCTGTGTGTCTTTCGTGGCGCTCCGGAGTGGGGGATGACGCAGGAGGCTATTGGAACCGGGCTGCGCGAAGCTGCGGAGCAAAGTGGGGTGCCGGTAGGCGCATGGATCATCATCGAGCGTCCGGAAAAAGAGGTGGCCGTCGAGCTGATTCGGGCGGGAAAAAGTCTTGATGCGATTATCCCGCGTGGCGGGGTCGGCCTCCGAAAATCCATTGTGGAACAGGCGAAGATGCCGGTGCTGTGCTACGACGGGGGGCTCACACAGATGTACGTGGATGCCGACACGGATATGCCGATGGCTCAGAATGTGGCGATCAATTCCAAGGTACAGAAGGCTGTGGCATCGAACTCGCTCGATACGCTGCTTGTGCAACAGGTGATTGGGCGACAGTTTTTGCCGCCACTGGTGAATCGTATGCTCGAAGAATTTAAGATCGAGGTTCGGGCCTGTCCGAAGACCATGGCCCTTATGGGACAGATGGCAATGACCGGACATGCTTCAATTATCCCGGCGAAAGAGGAGGACTGGGATACCCAATTTCAGTCGCCTGTGCTCGCCGTCAAAATGGTCGCGGATCTCGATGAGGCGTTGGCGCACATTGTGGCCCATGGCCCATGTCTCACCGCCGTCATCGCGACCACGAGCTATGAGTCTGCTCTGCGGTTTACGCGAGAAGTGGATGCCAGCGCAGTGTTCGTCAATGCGTCGTCTCGACTCAATGCCGGTGACAGCTACGGGATGGGCGCCGATGTCGGGCTCAGTGGCTCACGTCTTCATGCCAAGGGCCCGATCGGCCTTGAACAATTGACTTGTGAAAAGTATGTCGCCTTTGGCTCGGGTCAGCTACGCTATCCGCATCCGGTGCCGGAGGCATATTTTGACGCGATTATGCTGAAGAGGCCATAGTCGCCGTCTGAAAATGCTCTCCAGATTCTGGCTCAGTCGTTTGAGCCACTCAATGTACCCTCACCGCATAGGTTTCGTGGCTCGCACTCCTGCGCGCTTCGCTGGAAACCGTTTTGACCTGGCTTGCCGAGGCTCCATCAATGATCAACAATGCACTGCTACAATCGCTCCACTCGCACGTGGCCCGGTGGGGTCTCAAACGGTTTACGTCCGACGCGGACTATTTCGCTTGGCAGCGGAAACAGCTGTCTTCTGCGGATCTGATTCAGCTCAGACGAGTGGTTGAACGAAAGCAGGAAGGGGAGCGTAGCGATGAAGTCGCCTTCTACGACCTGATTGCTCGGCCGCAGATTCTTCCGGTCCTCTACAGTCAGCGCTACGAGTACTATATCGAGATTGGTTCACGCGTGGCGGCACGTCTCGGAGATGCGGCCCACATCCTCGACTTCGGCTGTGGAGTCGGAATCCTGACAAGCTTCTACGCAACACAATTCCCTGAAAAACAGTTTGTCGGCGTCGATCGTTCCCCGGCATCGATTGCAGTTGCACGGGAGAAAGTGAAAGGGCTTGGCCTGGGCAATCTCCGGTTCGAATGTGCCGATGTCGAGTTGCAAACCATTGCAGGAGCGCATGATCTGAATATTGCCACCCATTCGCTGGTGCAGGCCGAACATGATCCGGGGATTCCAAGTCACAATTGGCAGACGTTCGAACGTGCCTATGATACGAAGCAGCAGGCTCTGTTTGAGCAACGAACGGGTCTCGACATTCGACTGGATCGGCTCAGCGCGTCGCTAGCCCAGAAGGGCCGCATGATCGTGTTTGAGAAAACCCGTCAGTTGGCAAGACGAGTCCCATTGCAGCGGGCCTTGGCCGCAAGAGGTCTGGACCTGGTCGAGCAGCCTGAATTGGTTCGGTACCGACTCGTTGAAGAAGTGGCCGAGGATGGCCCCTTCTATCTATTGGGGAAGGAAGCAGGGAGTACGCTTCACTGGGATGAATCACCGGAGCCAGATGAAGGTCCTCCGTGTGATCGAACGCAGTTCAAGACCGATGTCACCGATCCGGACGCACCGCTCTATGAGAACCATTGGCCTTCCGCGCAGCGCGTCTGGGAACAGCTGTACGATAAGCGCCTCCTCAAAGAGACCACGCGCCAGGAACCAGATGGCCGTCAACTGCATGTCGAGCTTGGGCAGGCAGAGGAGGGGGTCTATCTGTATTGCGCCAACACCTTGGATCAACGGCAGTTGGTGATTGTCGAACCAGCCCGCACGGTCATGCTGGAGGCCTACTATCAGGAGATT
>JBBRRN010000398.1:0-3931 GCA_038200685.1 Nitrospirales bacterium | reverse complement strand
CAAAATTGTTCCACGCACGCGCGGAGAGAAGTTGTTGAATCCCGGTGAAATCACGTTTTGTGTCATGGCGCGATCGGAAACGAATGAGCGAAACCGCCTGATCTCCGCATCGATTGGGGTGGCAGTCCCGACGGATCGTCGAAACTACGGATATCTGTCCGAACACCATGCGCATGGCGAGACCGAAGATGAGACCGGTGAGTATACGGAAGACTTGGCTGCACAGATGTTGGCGACGACGCTCGGTGTCGAATTCGATCCGGACATCGCGTGGAAAGAACGAGAGCAAGTCTTCAAAATGGCTGGCCAGATCGTTCGGACCCAAAACATCACTCAGTCCGCTATTGGGAAACCCAATCGCTGGACGACGGTGATCGCATTAGCTGTGTTTATCCCAGAGGAAAATATTCAGAAGCGTCGTCGATAGCCCTGCTGCACGAGTATACGCCCATGACACTTCCCGCTGATTGGGAAGGCATCGACCAGAACTTTCTGGGCCTCGATGAACCCTGGTGCCACCCCGATCAGGCGGGTGTCTACATCCTGCCCGCACCCTACGAACATACATCGAGTTATGTGCCGGGATCTGATCGAGGCCCGTCGGCCATCATTGAGGCGTCTCAACAAGTCGAGTTATACGACGAAACGCTCCGGTGTGAGCCGTATCGCGAGTGGGGAGGAGTGGCCACCGCTCGCTCGCTCGATCTTGACGGCAAAGTTGATCGGCAAGCTGTAGATGCGATCAACGCGTTTGTCGCTCCCCATGTCGGCGCCGGTCGGTTTATCGTCACCTTGACTGGTGAACATACCGGAGCGCTCGGAGCCATCCGAGCCCATGCCAGCCACTACCCTGATTTGTGCGTAGTGCAAATCGACGCGCATGGAGACTTGCGGAAGGCCTATCAAGGGAACCCCTATAGCCATGCCAGCGTCATGGCCCGAGTGGTCGACGACGGGTTGCCGCTCGTCCAAGTCGGCATTCGTTCCATTTCTCCAGAGGAAATCGATCGCATTCAGAGCACCGACCGAATTGCCACATTCTTTGCCGCCGAGATTCTCGACCCGTCCGGCACTTACGAAGGCAAAGCCTCGCGCTGGGTTCCCGACATCGTGAAGGCCTGTCGAGGCCCGGTCTATCTGACATTCGATTGTGACGGGCTTGATGCCTCCCTGGTTCCTGCGCTTGGCACTCCAGAGCCAGGCGGGTTGGGGTGGTACGATACGCTGAATCTCATTACCGCCTTGGCCAACGGGCCTGGTATCCTGGGGATGGATATCAGCGAGATTGCCCCGATCGAAGGGTTTGTCGCTCCCCAGTTTTGTATTGCCCGATTGATCTATCGGATGTTGGGACGGATCAAAACGGGCCGCCGCGTCCACTAAAACGGTTGGACCCACCTGTGACCGACCAGCTTCGCATCAATAAATTCTTCACCCAGCACGGTATCTGCTCTCGACGTGAGGCCGATCGCCTGATCGAAGCCGGTCGCGTGAACATCAATCAGCGAATCGCCTGCTTGGGGGATCAGGTCGGTCCTGACGACGTCATCGCGCGAGATGGACAGGTGATTCCCTGGGGAACGGCCCCGCTCTATATCAAGTACTTCAAGCCGGTGGGTGTGACGACGACTAGTGAGTCGCACGTGCCTCGCAACATCATAGCGGAGATCGGCCATCCTGAACGGATTTTTCCGATCGGTCGACTCGACAAGGACTCGTCCGGCCTAATCCTGCTTACGAACGACGGGGACATTGTGAACAAGATTTTACGAACTGAGCACGGACATGAACGGGAATATGAGGTGTCGGTCGATCATTCATTCGATCAGATGTTCATCGATCGCATGACCCAGGGAATTGTCATTCTCGACCAGTCGACTAAACCCTGCCAGATTGATCGACTCGGTCCCGCACGGTTCCGCATTGTTCTCACCGAGGGGCGCAATCGACAGATCAGGCGTATGTGTCAAATGTTGGGGTATCGGGTGCTCACGCTGCATCGTATTCGTATTATGCAGGTAACGCTTGATGGATTGGTCCCGGGACAATGGAAACCTCTCACCGGAGAGGAATGTATGCGACTCTTTCAAGCGATCGGACGAGGTAGCAGTCAAGATGATCGCCACGTAGGGTGACCCGGAAACGAGCGGCTCAAAACACAGTGTCGGGCCTGGCATGCCACCCGCCAGTGAATCAGGATTGCCCTGCAAGAAAAATAAGATCGATGCAGGATCGATATTTTCTTGATCAAAGGCGAATCGGCAACGATGCCTCGACTGAATATAGCGCGTCACGCATGGTGAGCCAACGGACACCTCCATTGACAACCACGCCGGCTGAACTCACACTAACCCGCCCCGCGTCCTTGGAGAGAGATTCCTAGTATGGGTACCACATGGTGGAGTCCTCAACTGAATGCCCTGCTTGGCAGCCTCGTGGTCGCGGCAGGAGCATGGCTTGCGTGGGACTCGCTTCCAGCCTGGGGAGTCTTTCTCATCGCTGGAATTGTCACAGGATTTCTGGTATGGCAGGGGCGGACGATTGGACTGGTGTGGGCTTGGGCAACCCTATTACTCGGCCTGGAGAGTCTTGCCTGGCCCATTGTCACGATGGTTCAGGTCCGTTCGATTACGACAGAGCCGACCGACGAACAATTGGGGACGATGCTCTCAGCCGTACTGACGGGGCTCGTCTCAGCGGTTTTTTGGATCACATTTTCCTATGGATTCTTCAAACGAGCCCGTCAGCCCACCGCTACCGCGTCAATCGATGCACCTGAGAGCCATTCACCTACGGCGCAGTCAAGGCGCTCCCGTAGAAACAAATAACACCTACCACATCTCGATCGGATCGACGTCGACATCGAATTTGATGGCCCGTCTCTGATACGTTCGTTCCATATCCTTGACTGTGGCCCGCACCGCTTCGAGCCCTGTATCACGTTCGGACGATTTAACGAGAATCTGCCAACGATACCGCCCTCGGAGTCTCGGCACCGGAGAAGGAATTGGCCCCAGGACAGTGAGGCCGTCCGGTCGACCAGGCGATTGAATTGACGAGAGAGGCTTTGTCGTCGCCATCTGCCCGACCACGGCTGGTGACGAGCGTGCAATAAGCCGAGCTACCCATGCCACTGCTGCATCGTGAACCATTTTCTCATCGGTCCCGGACACGAGGAGGGCGATCAACTGCACCGCTGGCGGATACCCCAAAGCCCTCCGATGGGACAGCTCCTCCGATAGAAAAACGGACTCGTCGTTCTGAGCCACAGCTTGAATCGCATGATGGGACGACAGATTGGTCTGCACGATAACCTGACCACCGGCTTCTGCCGGACCGGCGAGACTGATCGCATCGAGCAGCGTATGATAGGTACGTTCGGCGGATTGGAAATTTGGCACAGTGAGTCCTGCGTCTGCCTGCACAATCCCAACGAGGCCCATCGCCGGAAGGGACCCTCGGCGTAGTAGCAGCTGTGTCCCGACGATGATATCCCACTCCCCTTGTTCGACTTTCCCCCAGAGAGTTTCGGCCTGCTCCGGACGCCGCATGGTATCGCCGTCGAGCCGAATGACCGTTGCGTGAGGAAACAATCGCTTCGCATCCTCTTCAACCCGCTCTGTGCCCTCCCCAATCAACTGCATGCGAGGTCCAGAACAGGAGACGCAGGTTTCTGGGAGGGGTATCACATGCCCGCAGTAAGAACAAAGCAGGCGACTCGCGTGCCGAGAGTACATCAGCGCGACACGACAGGCGGGGCAACGGGGCACTTGGCCGCAGTCACGACAAACAAGAGCGCCGGCATAGCCCTTCCGATTGAGAAACAGCAAGACGCCAGCCCGGCGACTGATCACGTGCCCCATGGCCAGAATGAGCGGCCGACTCAGGACCGTACCGTAACCCTGCTCGCGTAATTCAACGACCTGCACAT
>JBBRRN010000397.1:0-3932 GCA_038200685.1 Nitrospirales bacterium | reverse complement strand
GATGGGTTCAACGGGGTTCACTGATATATTGTGCCCAATTATTCTCTGCGGCTGGTACAACAACCGAAGACAGGTCACTTTCAGTGCAATGACCAGGAGCGTTTGCGATCAACGAGGTGAACGTCCCCGCCGAGCGCCCAGGAAAGGAAAGCCGGCGGCCCTGTAAGGAACGGCGGCGCAGACCGACATTTCCTTTCACGCATGTTTGACCGAGCACCATACCATTCACTGCCATCGCATCGTTTCGCAGCTGCAGTCGCGGAGAAAGAAAAGGTCGAGCATGACAAATAAACCCCTGTCCGACCCTCAGCGTTGGGTCGATTCCTATGGCGACTTTTTATATCGGTTTGCGTTGGTGCGTGTGCGTGACCGTGACATCGCTGAGGAACTCGTCCAGGACACGTTACTGGCAGCACTGCAGGGCAAAGAGCAATTTACCGGTCAGTCATCGGAGAGCACCTGGATGGTCGTGATCTTGAAGCACAAAATGATCGATTTCTTTCGGTGAACATCCCGCGAGCCCATTCACAGCTCCGATCGACCGGACGACGAATCCCCCGACGAGGGCGCATTTGTGGCCGATGGGCATTGGAAGCCAGGAACAACCGCATTAAGCGGATGGCCGGATCATCCCGACAGTCTCCTCGAACGAAAGCAGTTTTGGGAAGCTCTCACGGCCTGTTTAGGGAAACTTCCGCCACGAACCGCGCAAGTCTTCACCTTGCGCGAAGTGGACGAGCTCGAGGCAGATGACATCTGCCAAATGTTGCGCATCACCCCGTCCAATCTGTGGGTCTCCTACATCGAGCCAGACAGCAACTCCGCCAGTGCCTGGACAGCCGCTACTTCGGCCAGCTGCAGGGGCAAGGGATGGTGGAGTTATGAGTTGGGTGCGCGGGATCATGCTGACCTGCCGAGAGATGACGCGGCTGCTATCAGATGCGATGGACCGCTCCCTTCCACTTCACCTACGGATGCGGATGCGTGTCCACCTCGCCATCTGTACGTCATGCCAGCGCTACCAACGTCAGCTGAGGATCATCCGACACACGCTCGGGAAGCATGGGGAGCGACTGGAAGAGGCGTGGAAGCCGCAGGGGCCCTCCCTCTCCCCTGAAGCCAAGCAACGCTTACAACGGGCACTCGAAGCGCCTCGGCAGTAAGCGCCCGATCGTAGGCGCGGGTCGTACTCTCCACGAAGACCGTCCGCCCTTTTTATTTTCAGTCGATCTACCCACGAGTTCACATCAAATCGCGCCGGTCCGACGCGTGCCAATACCCAGGCTTATCTCCCCTATTCTTACCCGGTACGGATGGTGTGACCGGAATAGCGATGACGAATTTTTCACGATTGTCATGATATGACTCCTTTCAGCTGCGATTTCCCCTATGGGCTTGCTCAGTCGCACGCTGCAGCTATGACCGTTGACGGATGCTTCCTCTCACCAATTCTTCCTGGTGCAGGGCCGCCGACTTGGTCGGCACGACTCCTCTCTTCGTGGCTACTGGACGTTGATGACTATAGATACCGACCTCTTTCCCGCTGAGTCGGTCCAGGACCCCTTACTTTCAGTCTGCCGAGAAATCATGATGACCGCTCAAGCAGGACAGTGAATTGCTTGAGCACCAAGCCACCTGGCGACGTAGCATGGTCGCGAGCGTGACCTCAGTCAGCCTTCGCTGAAGAGTACAGGCACAGCACGCCAGTCTCAGCGGGGAGGAGGGCGATTTCTCCGAAGGCTGGCTCGAATATTCGAAGGACGTAGGGTCCGTGAGGGCATTTGTTTCGTATTATTAACTAGGATGTTTTCGATGAAAACGATTCTGCTGTCACTCATTGCAGTTATGTGCCTGGTAGGTGTCAGCTCCATTTCATTTGCCGAAGAGATGGGGGAATGACGGATGAGATGAAGGGAACATGAGGGGAAACACAGACGAGAAGATGATGAAGGGCGACCGAAAGCCAAACCCTATGAGATGAAGGGAGACATGAAGATGAAAGACGAGATGAAGGCAAATGGGAGAAATGGGTAAGTTAGACGTGCGACCACCTCAATAGATTTCCATCCCCACGGTCTGCGGTCGGTACACCGAGCGCCGACCATCCTGTTTTCGCTCTCGCAACAGCCTGTAAGATTCAAGGCCGGACGCCGACCAAGCAGCAGACAGGTGATTCCAAGCCAGAGGAGACACGATCATGGCCTCACTCATTCACGAAGAACCTGGAACCGGTCAAGGCCGGGAGGGCGAGCGGGTCTCGGAACTCGCGATGAGGTCAGAACCGTTCCTACTCGAAGAACCGTCTGCTCCTGATGCTCTCACTGCAAACCAGGGTGCCGTCTCAGCCGCATTACCTGCCTCAGTCCCGGTGGTCGAGAGGGTCTACCGACATCGACTACCCGTAAGGATCTGTCATTGGCTTCACGTCCCTTGTCTCTTTATCCTCATCATGAGCGGACTTCAAATTTTCAACGCGCATCCCGCCCTTTATTGGGGTGACCGTTCCGATCGTGACCAGCCGTTGCTCTCAATCCGTCCCATGAAGACCGAGAGTGGCGAGATCCGCGGCATCACGACGATCCTGGACTATAAGTTCGATACCACAGGCGTCCTCGGCTATTCGGATGGCTCGGGCCGTGCCTTCCCTGCTTGGGCAACCATTCCAAGCGCCAAATTTCTGGCCATGGGACGGCAGTGGCACCTGTTCTTCGCCTGGCTCCTCGTCATCAATGGCCTGGTCTTTACGAACTATGCGCTGATGAGCCGGCATATCACGCGCGACTTGGCTCCGACAGGCAAGGACCTGTGTAGCATTGGCAAGACCATCACAGAACACATGCTCCTCAAGCATCCCCAAGGTGAGGAAGCCAAGCGGTACAATGTGCTGCAGAAACTAGCCTATATAGGAATTCTATTTGTGGTGACGCCGCTGATCATACTGACGGGCCTCGCGATGTCGCCGACCATCGATACGGCGTTCCCCTGGCTGCTCACGATCTTCGGGGGACGGCAGTCGGCGCGGACGATTCACTTTATTGCCTGTTTTACCTTCGTCGGGTTCATTGTGATTCATGTGTTGCAAGTGATCCTGACAGGATTCTTCAACAACATCCGGTCGATGGTGACCGGATGGTTTGTGATCAAGCATGAAGGAGCCAACCATGAAGCCTAAACGCACAATGGCACGTCGACAGTTTTTGAAAGGGACATTGGGCGCCGCAAGTCTCGGGGCCCTCGCTGGTTGCGACAACCTGACGCAGAGCAGGTGGTTCCCGTCGATCTTGAACAAGACGGAGAAACTAACCGAACGGGTGCAACGGGCCATCACACCGACGAATGCTCTCGCCAAGGAATATGAGGACGCCGACATCTCGAAGGTGTTTCCGGCGAATGGCAATACCGATCCAGGTACGGAAGACTATGCCAGGCATGTGGCGAAGAATTTCTCCGAATGGACGGTAGAAGTTGGCGGCTTGGTTCAGACTCCGACGAGGTGGTCGCTCGCGGCGCTGAAAGAATTGCCCTCGCGGACACAAATTACCCGGCACGACTGTGTCGAAGGATGGAGTGCGATCGGCAAGTGGACCGGTGTTCCGCTCGGCGATCTACTGCATACGGTTCAGCCGTTGCCGAATGCCAAATTCGCCGTTTTCCATTGCGCCGATGTGGACGATGAAAACGTGGCGTACTACGAGAGCATGGCCCTGGCCGACTGCTATCACCCACAAACGATCCTGGCGTATGAGTTGAATGGCACCCCGCTGGACATCCCCCATGGCGCGCCGGTTCGACTCCGCTTTGAACGGCAGCTCGGTTACAAACACGCCAAGTATATGACGAGGGTCGAATTGGTGGAGACACTTTCCGACATCGGCGGCGGAAAGGGCGGGTATTGGGAGGATCAAGGCTACGAGTGGTACGCGGGTATTTAG
>JBBRRN010000396.1:0-3933 GCA_038200685.1 Nitrospirales bacterium | reverse complement strand
GGCGAGAAGCTCGGGTTCCTGCCGGGCGATATGTACGCCAAAGTGAACCCCTATCTCCGCCCGCTGTACGACGCGCTGTTCGATATGATGGATATGGAGCGGGCCACGCGCGCGATTGAACGAGGCGACATCGAGATTGCGCCCCTTGGGTTTATGCGAGGTCGCACATTAAACGATTCGTTCGTCATTCTCGATGAAGCGCAGAATGCCACGGCGGAGCAAATGAAGATGTTTCTCACACGCCTTGGGTTTCACTCCAAGGTGGTCGTCACCGGGGATATTACACAGGTAGACCTGCCGCCTGAACGGGTCTCCGGCCTGATCGAGGTGCGGGAGATTCTTCGAGATATCGAGGGCATTGCATTCGTCTATTTCGACGAACGTGACGTAGTCCGCCACAAGCTGGTGCAAGATATTATCAAGGCCTACGATCACCATCAGAATCCCGTTCAATCTTCTGGCCCCCTATCTGGCGCGGCGGGACGTCGATCATCGCCGCAAAATAAACAGCCGAAGCCTGCCACCCCTTCCCCACCGCTCACGGATCCTTGGGGCCAGTCACATTAATGCCGGTCCATATGCAGAGTCAGGTTCGACGTTTCACGTTTAATCAGCCGCATTTGAAACGATCGGTGCGGGCGATTCTTGCTGATGTCGGGGAACCGTCGGCGGAGCTGGGCATCTTGTTCGTGGGCGATCAGCGGATGCAAGGTCTCAATCGTCGGTATCGGGGTAAGGATCGCACGACCGACGTGCTGGCCTTTGCCATGCGGGAAGCCCGCATGCCATACGCCATATGTCAAATGCCGGATATGCTGGGCGATGTGGTAATCTCGGCGCCTACGGCGTGGCGACAGGCAAGAGAGGCTGGACAGTCCTTTGATGAGGAAATCGTCCGGTTGCTGGTCCATGGCATTCTGCATCTCTGCGGCTACGATCACGAACGGAGCGAAAAAGAAGCGCGCCGGATGCATCGTCGTGAACGGATGATTCTGCGGGCGCTTTCGCGGTTGCCGAAACGAGTGAATTGAACGCATCAGGGCTCGACCCTTCGACAAATTCAGGGTCTCGAGCTGAGACACGTATCGCCATCATGGGGCACAAGTAGATCTATGGGATGGTTGCAGCGACTCAGTGATGGGCTCACCAAAACACGCGATGCCGTTCGCGGATCCTTGGATCGGTTCCTTGGCCGCGCGGCGGATCCTGGTGTCTTGGAAGAATTTGAAGCAGCCCTCATGGCTTCCGATCTCGGTGCCCGTGTTGTGGAACGTGTGATGGAACGGCTCAAGAAACAGCTTCAAGGGACCGATGCCTCACAGCCTGGTCGAGTGCACACGGTCTTGCGGGACACCCTGCTCGATGTATTGACGCCCGTACAGGGACTGTCGCTGGAGCCTTTGCTCTCGAAAGGCCCCAAACCCTTTGTCGTCCTGGCGGTGGGAGTGAACGGTGTGGGGAAGACGACCACGATCGCCAAGATCGCGCAACGGCTTGTGCAGGCGGGGAAAGTGCCATTACTAGTGGCGTGCGATACGTTTCGCGCGGCGGCGATCGAGCAACTGCAAGTCTGGGCCGACCGAATCGGTGTCGACGTGATTCGTCACCGCCATGGATCCGATCCTGCTGCCGTCGCGTTCGATGGGATCGCCGCCGCGAAAGCAAGGCAGGTGGATGTGGTCTTGATCGATACGGCCGGCCGGCTGCACACAAAATCGAACCTCATGGACGAACTCCGCAAGATCACCCGCGTGATCGCACAGGAATATCCTGGTGCGCCGCATGAAGTGCTCCTCGTGCTGGACGCGACGGTCGGGCAGAATGCACTGTCTCAAGCTCGTCAATTTCATCAAACGGTCGGTGTCACCGGCTTAGTCCTAACGAAGCTCGACGGCACCGCTCGCGGAGGGATCGTCGTCGCAATTGCCGAGGAACTCAAGTTGCCCGTAAGACTCATTGGGGTCGGAGAATCGGTCGAAGATCTGCAAGATTTTCAAAGCGATGCATTCGTGGACGCGCTTCTCGGGACGACTGCCTCGCCCTCTGTGTAGCCCGCTGTGAGATCCCATCGTTTTCTTCTCCGTAGGCATGGCCTGTGTTAGGCTGAGCTTTCTTATGTGCCTGCGTCCTGCTGGTGTGCCACGCATTCTTGCCTACGAGGCTGAGCCATGATCAAGATTCTGGTTATCGACGATGACCGTATGAACTGCGAGCTTATCCAGTCGATTTTTACCCGACATGGATATCAGGTGCTGTCGGCGACGAGTGGGATGGAAGGCCTGACTCTCCTCCGCCAGCAGGCCCCGCGTGTCACCATTCTTGATCTTCGCATGCCTGAAATGGATGGGTTGACCGTCCTGAAAGAAATCCGTGCGTACGACCCTCATGCCCCAGTGATCATCCTGGGCGGTGGAGCGACTGAGGAGCAGGAAAATCAAGCGCGGGGATTACGCGTAACCGATTTTATCCGCAAGGGATTGTCTCTCGATGTATTGGTCGAATGTGTGAATCGAGTGGTGCAGCTTCCGGATAAATCCGTTCCCGCTCCGCCGGTGGCGGGTAGTGTAGCCGTGGCCGATACGGGGGAAACGGTCCTCGTTGTCGACGATGAGCCGTTGATCCGCGACCTGCTCGTTCAGTTTCTCAGCCTTCGTGGGTATCGGGCACTCGGCGTAAAAGACGGCTTCGAGGCCCTCTCGATGGTAGACCAAGCGTCTCCCGATCTGATCCTTCTCGACCTGCTCATGCCCGGCATGGACGGAGTGGAGGTGCTCCGGCAACTCCGCCAGCGCGAATATACCGGTGGGGTGATCATCATCACCGGCAGTCACGACGAAGAGCGCCTTGATGAAGCCTGGGCTCTGGGGCCCCAAGAAGTCCTCGGGAAGCCCATCGACTTGGAAAAATTACTGATGTCCATCCAGCTTGTGCTCGTCTGTCGCGAATGTTAAAACTCTTCCGATGCTGATCGGAAGAAGCGTCGTCTCTTTCCCCTGCCTCTTTTTCGCCGTGCTCCTCATCCATGGAGTGCTGGATATTGCCTATGCAGCCGACCCAGTCCTGCCGCACGTCGTCATTCGGCACCATGATTTGTTCGTACAGCTCGTCCCCGAGCAGCATGCGCTCATCGCAAAGGACCGGCTGACCATTGAGATGCCGCAGCAGAAGGCTCCGATTCGTTTCTCCCTCGCTCCCACGCTCCAAATCGACCGCGTTGCTCTCGTGCAAGAATCGGCTGGGACAGAATCCCTGATTCACGATGTGCCGTTTGAACTTGAACATGGCTCCACGCCGGAGTCGGCGCAACAGGTCACCATTTCCTCGAAGGTCGTGGCCGCCGGGCAGGTGACATTGGATGTGCACTACCATGGCGTGATCAACGACCCGCCTCGGGATCCGCGCCATCTTCGATTTGTGAGGCCCAGCGAGACTGCCGGACACATCGGGCTGGAGGGCGTCTATATCAGCAGCGAAAGCTCTTGGTATCCCGATGTTCAGGAATCGCTCAGTACCTATGCGCTGATGGTTGCCGTGCCGACAGGATGGACCGTCGTGACCCAAGGGAGAGCCGGTGAGTCGCGCGCCTGCCCCGCAGGGCTCTGCCGCGATGAGAACATGACGATGACGGAATGGACTGTGACACAGCCGAGCGAGGCCCTCACGCTTGTGGCGAATACCTTTGTCTCGACGGTTCGAGACTGGACGGCTAAGACCGGTCAGAAGATTCGGCTCTCGACCTATCTTTTCCCCGACGACGCTCATCTGGCTCGGTCGCGTGCACGTCGACGATCCAATCTTCCGCGAGATCGCCGCGGACGCGCAACGCGTCGTGCTCGACACCGACTTCACTTCGCTCGCGAGCCTGCTCTCGCTTTCGAAATGGGCGCGCGAAGGTCGCAGCAAGATTGCGCTCGCCGATTTGGCGTGGACGCG
>JBBRRN010000395.1:0-3959 GCA_038200685.1 Nitrospirales bacterium | reverse complement strand
GATGCCCCAGCGCGAATTAACTGCGCTTGCCGGCTGGTCTCCCGCACGTGGAACCGCGCCGACTTCGCCAGCACTGTCTGGATTTTTTCCATTTTAGCATCTCCACTCATGTTTGTACGCCTATTGTGTGCGAGCTGACCGACGTTGTCAATGCGTTTTGAAATATTCTGAGCGGCTCCAATACAGGCGTCGAGCGAATCGTGACCGATCCTGAACCGCCGGGCTTCCAGATGCGCATTCCCCCCCGCGCGTAGATCATCGGCTGCGATACTTGTGCGGTGAGCGAGTCCGCATCATTCATGGCCGTCTGTGGCGACCCCGTTCCAAAGCGCGTTTCTCGAAAAGCGTCTCTGCGTGCGACGATACAGACACGTTCAGTTGTTCGTTCGACGCGGATGATGTCGGTTTCTGTCCGTCCGGCAGTTCCTCAAGTCTGCTTTGAAATCAACCGAAATACTCTACGAGTAATCTCCCCTTGATCGGGCATTGCAACCTATGACGTTCAATACGATGTCCCTGTCTGCGTATCGTGACAGCTCCATTCTTTCCCTGAATGGCTGGATGGCCAATGGGAAACTTTCTCCCATCGTCATCTCCCCTCTCATGGGGATCATGGGGCTCTGTCTCATTGGCCTCTTCATTCTCGGGGTCCTCTGGCTGAAGAGCCGGTATCTGGACTCTGGATACCATCGCGCTAGATACACGGAGAAACCAACGGAACAGTCCTCAACGTATGACTACGTGACGGGCTTACCTACTAGACGACTGTTCGGGTCGTTACTTGAACAAGCGGTCGGCCGTGCCGCAAAGACCGGTCGACCCCTCGCGCTACTCGTGGTGGAGTTGGAGCATTTCCGGATGGTGGCAGAGACTCAAGGTCGGGCGAATGGAAATGTGCTCGTGCGTGTCCAGGCAGCCAGGGTCAAGGGCGTCTTGCGTTCCACGGAAACGGTCGCGCGGCTGGCGCAGGACCAGTTTGCGATGATTCTCGACAATTTCACCTCCCATGAGGAGGTCATGACTATTGTAGAAAAACTACAAGCGACGGTGAGGCTTCCTCTCACCTTGGAGGGGCAAGAGTTGTTCCTCACGTGCCGTATCGGCATCGCACTGTATCCGCAAGATGCTGTGGAGCACGAAGGGTTAATCACACAGGCCGTGCAGGCAGTCAAGCAAGCAAAATCCGACGGGCAAGCTGTTCAGTTTACCTCGCCCATTGTCTCTTCAGCTGCTCCTGAATCAGCGCCTGTGGCTTTCTTACAAGCGAAATAAGCATATCGTCGCTCCTGAAGTGAAGGAGCCGTACACGGCTGCTGCGCTTCGCGCAGCAATCGCCGTTTCCAACCCGAGAAATTCTTCCCCACTCCGGCAATCTTTTCCTAGCATGCCAATCCGCTCGGCACGGTTCTCTCCATCCTAACTGAGCGTATCCGTGCCATCGTGTTGTATTTGCAGCGCCCTATGTGGCTGGGTGTTCCCGCGTGACATGGCATGCATGTTGCGAAGTGACGTGGTCAACAGCCTCACGTGGAAGCGTACATATGAACCGAGCCATCTATCCCATTCTTTCCGGCGCGCTGGCGCAAGAACGTGAGATGCAGGTCTTCGCCAATAATATGGCGAATGTGAATACGGCCGGGTTTAAACAGGACGACCAGGCGTTTAAGTCCGTCATGGCACGTGCGCAAGCTCCCATGCCGGCCTTCGCATATCCAACTGGGTTCGGCCAGCAGATCGGCGCTCGCCCGTTCGGCCCGGACGAGCGAGTCTTCGTGGCCCCTCATGCGCTCCACACATCGTTTGAGGCAGGACGGATCAGGATCACCGGGAATCCACTCGATATGGCGATCCAGGGAAGTGGGTTTTTCGAGATCAAGTCTCCTCAGGGCACTCGCTATACCAGGAGCGGCATGTTCTCGCTGGACTCTCAGCGTCGTTTGGTCACGAATTTAGGATATCCGGTGATGGGCACCAAGGGAGAAATCAAGCTCCCGCCTGGCGCAATTCAAGTGGGTTCGCAAGGAGGGATTGATGTCGATGGAAAACCGGTCGCGACACTCAAGGTGATGGATTTCCCCGTGGATCACATGCCACAGAAACATAGTGATGGGCTGTTTGCATCGGACTCCGCTCAACCGGCGAAGAACCCGCAAGTTCAGGGGGGACACATTGAAGAGTCGAACGTGAACTCAATCGGTGAGATGGTCAAGATGATCCAAGGCATGCGGAACTATGAGTCGTCGCAGAAGCTGATTCAGACGCTGGACCATATGGCAGAAATCGCGATCCAAGGTGTCGGTCGAGTGTAGTAATACCGTGAAGCGTCGCTCATTTCGGGATTCAGACGGTTCACGAACCACAAGAGAGGCAGGAGGGTTTGTATGATTCGAGCGATGTGGACGGCGGCCACTGGAATGACCGCCCAACAGATCAATGTCGACACGATTGCCCACAATCTGGCGAACGTCAATACAAACTCATTCAAACGCAGTCGAGCAGAGTTTGCCGATTTACTGTATCAGGTCCAACGCATGCCGGGCACCAACGCGTCGAACGTCGGGGTGTTTCCTGTCGGCATCCAGATCGGGGCGGGAGTGCGTCCTGTGACGGTGGCCAAGGAATGGATGCAGGGAAACATGCGGCAGACGAATAACGAACTGGACCTGGGGATCGATGGCGCGGGGTTCTTCCAGGTTTCGCGGCCTGATGGGACAGTCATGTATACCCGGAACGGCTCGTTCAAGCGTGACAACGTCGGAAACCTCGTCACCGGAGACGGCGATCTTCTGAATCCCGTCATTACGATCCCGTCAGGTGCATTGAAGCTCGACATCGGCCAAGACGGCACCGTATCCGTGTTGCTCCCCGGCGTGACCCAGGCGTCGCAGGTGGGCCAGATCCAGTTGACGAAGTTCGACAATCCATCCGGGCTTGTGGCGATGGGAAGTAATCTATTTCTCGACAGTTTTGCCTCGGGCCCTCCGCTGCAAGGTACCGGCGGCTTCTCGACAGGATTTGGAACCATCCAACAGGGTTTCCTCGAAAGTTCCAACGTGAACCTGGCCGAGGAGATGGTCAATATGATCATTGCGCAACGCAGCTATGAAATTAACTCGAAAACCATTCAAGCGTCAGATGAAATGATGTCGATCGCGAACAATCTAAAGCGGTAAGCGCGCTGCGAAAGGAATCGCTCCTATGACCGTACCTCGTGTGTATGTACAGTCGACGCTATTAACCGTGATGTGTCTAGGACAATTCGTGACAGAAGCTGTGTCACTCCAACAGGCCCAGGCCACGTCGATCGCGGAGAGGGGGCCCGAGTATCGCGCAAGCATGAAACGTAGCGAGTCACGGCCGACCGTTCACCAACTGCATCCGGATCAAATCCAACGAAGTATTCTGCAAGTCCTTGAGCGCGAGATGGCGGGGAAGGTTCAAGCCATTCATGCCGTAGTGGTCGATCCGCTCGATCCGATGAAGGTTCCTGCCGGCCACATCGGCCTGAAGGTCTTCCCGAACGGGGTGGAAGAAGGGCTTGGGCGTCGGGCATTTCATGTTCAGATCAACATAAACGGGGAGTCCTGGCAGACGATTGATGCGATTGCCGATGTGTCGGTATCCATCGATGCCGTGGTCCCAACCAGAGTGATCCAAATCGACAGCCTGCTCGAGGCCGAGGATGTGACGATTCATCGCATCAAACTCACGGATCTGGACCATCAGCTGATGACGAATGTGAAGGACGTCATTGGGAAGAGTGCCGTGCGTCCGTTGCAGACCAACAATCCGATACGCCTCGGCATGATCAAGAAACCCTACGCCGTGCGTAAGGGAGACCGTGTGTCCATTGAAGCAAGGCATGGGGGGCTCTCGATTCAAGTTGTCGGGCTTGCCAAGTCGAATGGGGAGCTTGGGCAGACTACGACGGTGGCCAATGTCGACTCAGGCAAAGAGCT
>JBBRRN010000394.1:0-3967 GCA_038200685.1 Nitrospirales bacterium | reverse complement strand
GTTTTCGGCGAGGACGAGCATGTGGTTGTACTTGGAGTCGGGGTCGGCGAACTCGCGGCGGTGGTCCTCTTCCTTGCAGACGTAGAGCTCGCAACCGAGGATGGGGTGGAGGCTCTTCTTCTTCATGGCGTCGAAGAAGTGGACGGCGCCGTAGATGTTGCCGTGGTCGGTCATGGCGGCCGAGGTCTGGCCGATTTTTTGAAGGTGTTTGGCGAGCTTGTCGACGTCGCAGGCACCGTCGAGCAGGGAGTAATCGGTGTGGAGATGAAGATGGGTAAATTCTGCCGCCATCCTGCTAGTTTACTGCTTGGTTAAGAGAGGCGGCACTGAGGAAAAGGCGTCCGGAACGTCCGCATATCCCGGCCTGGGTCGCGCTGCGATCGACCAGTCGATTCGGGCTGCTTTGGGGAATGACTGCGCACCTGAAGACGACGGGAAGGCAGTTCAGATTCAGTTTTTAAACGCTGTCAGGACTATGTACGCGTTCAGCAGAGCCAGGGAGAACGCGGGGATGGCTGCGTAGAGAGGGTCTCGTATTTTGAAGCGCGTGATCACGGCGTACGTCATCATCAGCAGAAGGCCACCGGCAGAAAAAGCGAGGAGTGGCCGGAACCAGTATCCGGCGACGATGCCGAGTGCACCTGCGATCTGCAAACCGCCCGTGAGCTGTCGTAACTGAGGCACTCTGTAGCGGTCAAACTCCTGCCGCATTCTTCTGGAAAAGAAGCAACCGATGCCGTAAGAGCCGAAAGACAAAGCGGATACTATCCGCGCGATCTGAACTATAGGCATGATTGACACTTGAGATATTGTAGACTAGCGACTCTCGCAAAATGCGTTTGTCAGGGCTCTGCCCGTGGTGGGGACTATGCATACGATACAAGTGATTCTGCAATGCGCGGTGGCTCTAGGGCTCCTCAATGTCTGGCTGCTGCGGGCCAGTCGGGGGACATCGTATCGCGGGGGCGATGCAAACAATATGCGTGAAGAATTTGCCGCGTATGGTCTGCCGCCGTTTGCGATGTACGTGGTGGGAGCGCTGAAAGTGGGGGCTGCGATCTGCCTGTTAGCGGGCATCTGGTATCCCGCGCTGGTATTTCCGGCAGCCCTGCTGGTTGCACTGCTGATGGTTGGTGCGGTGGCAATGCATGTGAAGATCCACGATCCTGCTCAAAGATCGCTGCCAGCGCTGATTCTGCTGGTGCTTTGCGTCGCGATCTGCATTCTTGCCCGTCGCTGAGCACGGCGCGGACCGGAGGCAGAGTCTAGGAGACCTTCTGTTCCCGGAGCCTTCGTAACACTTCCATGCCTCCCTGAGCGATGGGTTCCCCATGGCCTACGCCAACGATCTCGATGTCGCCGACGTCGGACAGTTTGCCCACTGACCTTACGTTCTCGCGCATGTCCATGGTGAGGCCTGCCCACCCGGCCTCCACTCTCGGCCAGGTCACCATCACATCCCCGACAAACAGAGCCTTCTTCTCGGGCCAGTAGAACGAGAGGCAGCCCGGTGTGTGGCCGGGTGTGGAGAGGATGGTCAGCGGTCCTACTTTGTCGCCTTCCTTCATCGCTTGATCGACAATGCAAGGTGCATGCCCGTCGATCCCGATGGCCAGACCAAACTGGAGCTTGTAAGCGGCCAGCGGAGCTTTCGGCCAAATGGATACCTTCGTGGCCTTGCGCTGCCCCTCGATGATGCCGATCTCCCACTCATGCGCATACACCCGGGCTCCGGATTGCCGCTTGAGTTCAGCAATGCCGCCGATATGCGATCGATGGGCGTGGGTGGCGATGATGTGCTTGAGATACGACGGCTGGTGGCCCATGGCCGCGATCTCCGCCAGGATCATTTTGGCGTCGGTGTCGAACAACGCGTCGATCAGGGTGATTCCGGTTCCGTCGTCGAGCAGGAAGGCGTGGACGTGACCGCCTTTTTCCTGGCTTAGATAGTGAATGCCGTCGGTCAACTTCATGGGTTGCCTCCATCGATCGCAGAGATGAACTCCTTGCGGAGCGGCGGGTCCAGGCGTTCCTGTTGTCCGCGAAGGGACCCACAGATCGACTGGCACTGCGCCTGGGCCCAATGCGTTATTGACTGAGACTGCTTCGTTTACCGGAGGATCATATACCCATGACGGGTTGCTTGGGCGCGAAATGCAGGATTCGGAATGCCAGGCGTTGGGACGTGTGAATCAGGATTGGGTGTCTCGGACAGTGAAGGGTACGCAGTCTCTCCAGGGCACTCGTCCGAGAAATTGACTGCACGGACAAGTGGTGGGAACGGCGTTTCCCGTTACCAATTCTGAACAACGAACTAGGTCGACACTCAAACAGCTGAGCCATCCATATAATCCTTTCGAGATGAGCCGCCGTCTTGATACAGCCGCGCGTTGGGGTCTTGTGCTGGCAACCGTGGCAACAACCACGTTCGCAGTGTTCATCCTGCTCATGGGCCTTATGTTATGGCCGGACCGCTCTTTAGTCGCAGCGCTCACGGCTCGACACTTCGCTCCTCGTGCCACAATCCAATTCGCACACCTATTCGATTTCTTTCTTGCAATTCTGATTTGGATCGTCCCATCGGCGTCCGCTATTGCTTTTGCAATGCGTAAATCTCAGCGCAGCGCTTTCGATCTGGCCGTGTCAATTTCGGTCCTGCTGTTCGGGATCGGTTGCTTTTTCCTGGGCAGACGCGACCATTCTGGATGGATCGAGAGCATAGCAATTATTGCCAGCACTGCGGTGCTAAGTGCTGTAATCTTCTCGTTCGTTAGATCGAATCTTTCTCGTTGCGTGACGTTCGTCAACGTAGTTTGCGTCCTGCTACTCTTTGGCCCGTCAATGGTTTCGTTATCTCGTAGAGTGGGAGCAGGACCGAACCCGAAAGAGCTGTGGTCCAGCAGGCTCCAGCAAATTCAATGGCAGGAGATGAATACTGGTTCTGAGTATGCGGCGACACGACAGGTAGCTTTCGTAGGTGATCGTGTCGTCGTTGTCTTCAATGCCGGCTTCGCACAATCCCAGCCATCCAAAGACAAGTGGCCTTTGTCCACGTATCGATTAGTATCTTTAGATCGAAAAACCGGTGCGAAGCTCAAGGAGACAACTATTGCTGGCAGTTGGGGCTCGATGCCATACATCTACCCCACACAAGAAGGCTTTCTCGATGTGCAGAGCAATCCTCCGCTCACCCTCAACCCAGATTTAGTGCCGGTCTCAGATTCATCCGGGACTGCGCAAACGGACCGCAGGACAACCCGAGAACGCGTAGAGTGCGGAGCTGCCAACTGCGAACCAATCAGACACAGCCTAGGAAAGAACACCCTCCAACTGCGACAGGAGCATTTTCAAGTTGTCGATAGTACTGGACACGTTCTTAGTGGTGGCAAGTTGAGAGACAGGGGTACCTTCGCGGGCGCAAGCGCCGACGGCAGACGCTTCGCCATCGAGTCCAGCTACACAGAGGGCGACCCAGACTTTGTAGTCTACGAGTACTTCACGATCTACGACGCTGAGAATGGGAATGTGGCCTCAACCATTCACATGAGTGATCTTCCCGCGCGACAGTCTTGGTCGGCGCTGTCGCCCGACGGTCGATACTTCGTTGCAGGGAATCCAAACAAACTGACACTGTACGAACTGCCCTAGGCTGCTCCGCCCACATTAGTCCTCATAAGTCGGCCTACGTTGAGTAGTCGCGAGGCGAGACAAGCAGCCTCGTTGGACAATCGATGCTTGGAGCGGGCCTGTGTCCGAGATGACGACAAGTCCTCACAGCGAAAAAAGGAACGTGGCCTAAGAACAATCAGCAGTGTTCCCTTCCTCGATCACACAAGTTTTCTCATGAGCAGACCGAGGCCGAAACGGGTCTCGGTGGTTCCTATCACGTGGAAGTCACATGCTTCATAGAATTCCTCGGCGTGGGGATTGCCGATGACGCAGAGCGTCGCTGATCCTTGGGTGCGGG
>JBBRRN010000393.1:0-3971 GCA_038200685.1 Nitrospirales bacterium | reverse complement strand
CGCGGCCTCCGAAGGCCCTCGTTGGACGCGCGCAGTTGGGATCATCCCAGCCACCCCTTATGAAGTGGCAGTTCGCAGCCTTGCTGGACGGACTTTTTGAGCATCCTGTTCGGTGTTTTCATTTTTTCTTATGTGGCTGTGCGGTCTATGAGTATGCTCTTCCGCAGAGCCGGTCTTTTTGCCATTCTCCTCTTCTTGACTGCGACCACGGTCCTCTCCGCAACGGAGAAGATTTCTTGGACATTATCTGTTCACGATTGCCTCACCTTTCCGAACCAACCAGCTACCATTGAAGCGACGCTCACAAGGAAGGGCCTCCTCGCAGAGGCCAGTCCGGGAGGGGAGCCCATTGAGCTGCTCGTCGCCGGCAAGGTCGTCACAATCTCAAAGACTGACGGCAACGGGCGGGCATTCTTGTCGTACACCCCGAAGGCCAAAGGCGTGATCCCATTCACCGTGCGCGTCGGAACCACTTCGAGCGTCACCGTGACCGAAGCCGGTGCGAATCTAGCCGTGTGGGAACGTCGCAGTCCGATGATGGCGGTGGAAATGGCTTCGCTCATGGAGGATGCCGCGCAGGGGGCAGCTGTGACCTGGCCTGGCAAAGAGGCAGAAGGCAGACGCCCGATGCCCGATGCCGCAGTGGAACTCGGCAGGCTCACGCAGTTCTATTACAATGTGGTCTATGTGATGACGGAAAATAAGGCGGTAGGTACCAACGATCAGGTGAACGCGCAAGTCAGACAATGGCTCAAGGAGCAGAATTTTCCGGTCGGGCATATCGTTGTGCTGTCGTCCAATCCGGAGGCGTTTGGGGCGAAACTCGACGAACTGCATGCCGCCGGATGGACGACACTCAAAATAGGTGTGGGGCGCACAAAGGCCTTTGCCGAAGCGTTTCTGCAGCGACGCCTCGACGCCGTGATGGTGCCGGAACCAGCCAAAGGCGAGGCGCCGAGGAAGGCGAAGGTGGCGAAGGAGTGGAAGGACGTGCGCAAAAAGATGTAGCGGGTGACTGGACCATCCTTCTTGCTCGCAGAACGCGCACGATAAGAATGTGCTCGTTCGATGCGCGCAGTGAAGGACAGTCCAGTCACTCGCTTGTTTTGGAGCATTCCACCGCTCTTGGAACGCGCACGATGAAACAGTGCTCGTCCGACACTCGCAGTGGAGGAGCCACCTAGCCGCATGCAGCCGGCGGAGAAAAACAGGCCGCGGCTGATGCCTGCTCGTTAGGCGTACAGCCGAGCTGAGGAGAGGGAAATCATGAAGCGGTTCATTGAGGCTACGAATAATGCACTACAGAGCAAAAATTGGTATGGCGCGGTATACATCGCCCTTACCCTTCCCGATATTTGTGCTCATATCGAGTCTGACGATGGGAAAACAACCGGTGACAAATACGTTGCGTGGTTTGACCGCTATCTCAAACGAAAATATGAATCTGCAATTGGTTCCGCTAAAACTATTCATACTTTTCTAAGCGGGAACGATTGTTATGCACTTAGGTGTGCCGCCCTGCACGAAGGAGGATCAGATATTACGTCTCAAAAGCGTAGAGAGGTACTAGAGAAAATTCACTTCACAGTAGATCGTGGCGCTCACCTCAATCAAATAAATTCTGTATTGCAGCTTGACCTCGTAACCTTTTGTAAAGACGTTTGTGAATCAGTCTCTGAGTGGGAAAACGACTTCCGAGCCAATCATCCGCAAAAGATACAAAGATTTAATACGTTGTTGCAGGTGCATGCTGGCGCCCACCAAATCATCCCTGGCGTTTTTATGAAATGAATGCGCCGAACACAACGCTCAACCGGACGCGGCTAATGTCCGCGCCGGTTAGCTTCGCATTAGGCCTATGTCTGAATTGTGAAGTAAAAGTGGGCACATTTTGGAATATGAGGTAGTTATATAAACCACCCCATGGCTCGTCCGCTCCGCATTGAATCCCCTGCTTCCAAGAAGCCTTAACGGCAAACTTTGTAGGCTTCAACCCGCATTGTCCATGAGCGCTTCTACTGCAATCGCCTGCCTATGCAGGAGAAACGGGAGCAGGCATGAGTATTGACTCATCGAAGCGTTCGATCTCGCTCTGTGCCATTTGGCGCAGTCGTTTGGGATCAGTCGCACGGTGAATGTGTTCTCGTCGTCGCAAGTGATTTTCTGCAAGGTCATAGTCCTGAGTGGTGACAGCATGACGTTTCCATGTAAGATAGCGCCATGAAATCGAAACCTACACCCTCGGTTTCTGGTCTTAATGCGGCGAGGCGGCCTAGTAAGCTTGGCGATATGCTGGTTCAAAGGAAGATCGACGAAGCCCGGCGACTTACCTCTGAACAGCGACTGCTCATCGCGCTTGAGCTTTCTGACGCTGCTGCCGTTTTTCACCGTGCCGGTTTCCAAGAGGCGTAAGCTGAAATTCCCAGGGCTCAAGGTTCTGTGACACACATATCTTCCATTCTTTTCTCCTATCCTATCTTATCCTATCCTATCCTTTCCTTTACTATAGGAGTCAGATATTCTTCTTATTCTCCTTCTCTGATATCCTCGTAGCATTCGGCCTCGTAGCGAGGCGGCGCCTTCGGCGAGATAGGTAGTTGTGGGGCGCGATATACTGATTGTTTTAAGGAGGTTTTTATGCGCTATCGCATCGCCGTTCACCAGTCGGAAGAAGGTTTTTCCGTTTCAGTTCCTGGCTTGCCAGGGTGCTGGTCGCAGGGCGCTACTGACCTCGAGGCAGTTGAGAACATTAAGGACGCCATTCGTGAATATCTTGCCGTAGTCGAAGAGCAGCTACGAGGCGAAGAGATCCGCGAGATTGACGTCGCCGTCTGATCGTGTCAAAGATTCCTGGCGTTAACCACCTCGATGCGGTACGCGCTCTACAAAAGGCGGGATTTGCCATTGCTCGTCAGGGAAAACATATCGTCATGTCCAATGGCACGCGGATTCTGACAGTCCCACGCCATAATCCTGTCAACGCCTTTACTCTCGGCGGTATCGTGCGTGACGCCGGGCTGACCGTCGAGCAGTTTCGTGATCTCTTGTAGCGGAGTGCGCAGCCCAACCTATCACTCCAGCGGACACGCTCAGCGAACCGCTAAATTCAAACGGTGAAGCTCTCCAGCATGACTCCTCCCCGCAACATCGTGCGCATAGATCACGAGGCAAGCCGAACCCATGGGTGGCGGGTTACATTGCAGCGACACAACGATATCGTCATGAAGACGCTCTCCGACTCAATCCATGGGGAACACAAGGCCTTGAAGACTGCCGAGGAATGCCGCGGTAAGCTTCTTTCTCATGTCCATTGCCTGAGTAGAGTAATGGGTCGTGGGTTGAAACCTGCAGCCTGGCCACCCTCCTGTTCACGGAAATGTAGGCTCTGAACACGGCCGCAGCCCCGATCGTTGAGGCCCAAACAAACCAAGCGGCCCGGACGCTCCGGTTGGGGTGCTGAACCCGACGTCCGGCGATACGCGACCAATCCACGTCGTGGAGCGTCGATACAAGATTGAGGCGCTCAGTTTTCGCTGTCTCGATGAGACTGGGTACGATAGTCCGTTTTTTGCTCCCTGGATTTCAGACGAGGTCATGGTGATCCTGCGAGATCCCGAACGGAAGGTGCTCACGGTTTCGCGCCTATTCGGCGATGTGGACACGAATGAAACGCGCAACTTCGCTCCTCACGAAAACTGCATTTTCCCAGTTCGCGACGTACTGAACAGCTCCCTGATCGCGCCAAGGGACTTCTGGACCTGCGGAGAGACAGGCGCCTCAGGCCCTTTCAGTTTTTCGGTCGAGATGTACGAGGCGGATAGCGACTTTTGGAACGATTCGTACCACTGCTGGATCGATTTCGGTTGTCCGTTCTCGCTTACGCCGCCCGGATATCAAACGGACAGCTCGAACTTTACCAAGGGAGACGAACTCATCGGTCTGCGCACGCTCACATTCACGTCGGAAGAACT
>JBBRRN010000392.1:0-3993 GCA_038200685.1 Nitrospirales bacterium | reverse complement strand
CTAGGAGAGGAACCGACGCCGTCTTCCCGTTACTCCGGTCGTGCCTCTGCTGAAATTTCTCTTGCAACTGCCGGTAGATGGCCTGTTGTTCGTCGTCGAGACCCAGCTTGTTCACAATGTCCAGGGTGTCCTCGGCCTGGGCGACCATATCGGGTGAGGCATTCGGCTGGTTAATTACCTGCTTCGCTTCGTCCAGCAAACGCCAGATTTTGGCCTTGCGCCCACGTTGTCTGGCCAAATCGGCTACCGGGGATTTCGCATCAAGCTCCAGTGAGGTCTCGTAATGTTCTTCCGCGCAGGCCCAGGCTTTCAGACCCCGGCAGGCGTCGCCGAGAGAGAAGTGCGCCATGACATTGGCAGGGTATTCTTGGAGGCCTGCTTCAAAGGCCGTGCGTGCCTCCTGGTACTTCTGTTGTTTCAGGAAGTCGTAACCCGCGGAAAATTTCTTGGCACGCTCATCAAAGAGTGCCGCAGACATCGTTGGATCAGCATTAAGCCCGAGCAACGCGACGAATACCAGGATTTTTCTCATGTTCCACCTCCACATTCTGCAGAAGAGACGATGAACTCTTATCCTGAACTATGAGGGATCGAAACTATATACCTCCCGCATCAGGAACTCAACCGCGCAAGGGAAAAGAGATGGAGGCTGATGATCATCTGTGCTCGCGCAACGCGCGGTCGCGGACTCCCCTCGCACGGGCAAATGGCACGTCTCGGCGTGCCAGTGGGTGGGCGGGTGAGATAGCTGCGCGCAGTGGAAGCTCCATCAGCCCCCAACCCTAAAGAGATATCGAGCAAGCTTGGAGGGAGCATTTAGATAGATGGTGGTCGCTCGATGCGCCCACGGGTTTCCCTGAACTGTGCATCCAGATAAGCTCGATCATCGGCATGGCGCAGGTCGAAATGCATTTGGAACCCTTCGGCGACGAGCTGGCGGTCATGCCAGAGTCTCTCGGTCAGAACGCTAGTATGACGCTTGGCGTCGACTATTTCGATGCGAAGAGTTTCGGCAGCAACATTGACGATCTGTTGAATTTGCCCCAACGATTTCTGATCCACGAATCCACTCCAACAAAGAAGCTGCTTCAGGATTGATATTTCACACGAAGTGTCTGAGTGGGGACGTCACTCAAGGCGAGCAATCGTTGATCGTTGGTCAGCAAGGTCGCCTCCAGAGCCAACGCCGTCGCAACGACAATGGCGTCAGGAAGTTTCAGCCCGAATCGTTTCCGAAGACTCACTGCGTGGTGCTTGGGTTAGGTCGGTGACAGGAACGTCAGCCAGGAAATCTCGAATACGCTGTTCCTCTGAGGAAACCAGGCCAGGATAAGCCAGAAGCTCCAGCTCCGAGATTACTGAAGTGGCATAGGCTCCGGCAGGAAAGGAGTCAGCGAGACGACCCCCGAGGAAATAAAGAATGATATATCGAGAACAAAGCGGGCCACCGTCACGCCCACTCATCGCGCAAGCGACGTTGGTAGGCTACCGGGTCTTCCGACAAGCAGATCACGCCTTCATGACGCCGAAGATGCTCTATCCCATTGGCCGCAGCTGCGCCCCCAACTGTTGTTCGATGCGTAGCCACTCCTCGTAGGGAATGAGGACCCCGACGGGATGCCCCTCCTCGTCAGTCACAAGTTGTTTGTGAATCGTGTCCATTAAATCATCTCTCCAGATTGCTCATTATAGTCAATGGCGTGGAAAAGAGAAAGCTTAGGTTCCTTCCCAGCACGACGTGGCAGATCCCGTCCAGCTGGACCTCATCGACATCAAAGTGTTGTTACTCGAAAAAATAGGAGAACAGGGTGGCATGGCCAGTCCCTGTGCTCCCGGAACGCGCACGATCAGAATGTGCTCGTTCAACGGCCGCAGTGGGGACTAGCCACGCCACCCTGTAGTGAGAACGTGAAAGACAGGAAATTAGGACGGCCCAGACTTCCTGCTCGCGCAACGCGCGGCCTAGGAAGGCCCTCGTTGCACGCGCACAGTGAAGGGCAATTTGGTCACACTGCTTAGAGAGTAACGCGGAGAGCACGAAATGAATCGTTCGATCGAAAGACGAGATGTACGATTGCAAGGACCTGACCCCGAATTCCCCCCCCTCAAGCGGCGCGGTGAAACGCGATGCCTGGTGTCATTTCTATTGCAAGTTTTCCAGTGTGTATCGAACGCTATACGATTGCACTTCGACAAAAGTGACTCGAACGCCAGAAATCACGATATCACGTTGCTTGGTTGTATCCAGGTTGATTCGGTATGGCCGGGAGGACTGCTCGGGCTCCATAACAATTGTGTTCTGGACATCAACGTTTACCACCGCGTTTCGCCGAAAAGGCTTGTACCTGTCCATCACAGTTTCTGTGGACTGGCGGTTTACGTCAGGCAGATCGCCGACCTTGTTTAGGCGAAAGAGAGTCCCGCCAATCCCGCTGCTAAGTGCAGCACCGACAGGTTGTTCAAGCTGCCTGTTTGTTCGAATCTCCGCGCAGCCCGCCGAAAGCGTCACAGTCGCCGCTACCAACATAACTGCAAGAGATGTTCGCCATCGAGGTTTCACGCTTCCCCCTTTCTTGACACCTAATCGGCAATTTCCGTCCAAATGGTTTCGGTAGCAGCGTTGACGATCTGCTGAATTTGCGCCAGTCCCTAGTCTACGATACCTCTCAATGAAAGCCCAGCGAAGTCTAGGACGCGAAAGTCAGGGAGTCAATGAGCGGGCCGCTGAGATAACGTGGCCACGCCCTCCCACTTCGACCTCATCAGCTTAAATATCGATCAGGGAGCAGAATTCCTTAACTGAATAGAATCGTTCAGCAACTTTTTCTACTTTCTCCAAATATATGTGCCGCTTTCCGTCAGAATCTGGAGCCCCTGCTTCGACCTCCTCAAATTTAGCGTCAGATACCCAATAGCCCGTCCAAGCTTCGCTCGTCGAACTACCAAGCATAAACAGTGATACCGCCCACCATCCCTTGCCTTCAGTTGCTAATGTTTGCGGGGTATATTCATGAGCGGACAGCAGTACTTCCTTCTCTTCTTTTCTTAGAGAAAAAGTATTTCCTTTTCGAGGAAGAATTTCAATGCCGTTCTCATTCAATTGTGATTTAAAATTTCCTACCAACCCCTCTTCTTCCCAACGCTCGCGCCGCAAACCATCTAATATCTGTCCTAAGTTACTCATGGCTTCTCCTTTACGCGAAACGAAGAAATGATGATGTATGCATCGCCCTCCCCTCGGATACAAATCTAGCAAATCCCCAGAAGGGCTTCACTGATTCGTAATCCTGGCCGCCAGATCGATCAACACTCCTTCGCGCAAGCCGAGGTCGCTGACAAGAACGCTGGTCATCCCCAACGTCTCCATCACCGTCCGGATGATGATCGCGCCGGCGGCTATGACTTCTTCGCGGCCTTTTTCTAGACCGGGGAGGCCAGTTCGGTCGGTTTTCTTGTGGCTCAGTAGCGTCTGTTCTAGGTCTTGAATGGTGTCGAGGCGCAGCACGTAGTTATGGATACAGGCCGGCTCGTAGGTTGGAAGTTGTTGAGCCATGGCGGCTAGGCTGGTGACGGTTCCAGCTGTGCCGACGAAGGTTGCCGTCTGATAGTTACCCATGCCGGCAACGGCTGCGTTGGTTTCTCTCGCGACCCACTCGCGCGCTTCGCGCACTTCGCCGTCGGTCGGAGGGTCGTGCTGTAAGAGCCGTTCACACAGCCGGACGACGCCGATATCGATTGAGCGCACGACCGGATTCTGGCCAGGCCTGTCCAAAATGAACTCGGTGCTGCCGCCGCCAATGTCGAGGGCCAGTACGTCGGTCACGTCTACGGGCAAGCCGGAGCGGATGCCCAGCATGGTCCGCCGAGCTTCTTCTTTTCCTGTGATCAGTTCGACTTCGAAGTCTGCTTCGCGTTTCACACGATCGAGAAATTCTTCTCGGTTTGCTGCGTCACGCACAGCACTCGTTGCGACAACCGCCGCCGCATCGACAT
>JBBRRN010000391.1:0-3998 GCA_038200685.1 Nitrospirales bacterium | reverse complement strand
TGATTTCTTATAACCCCGGTTACCAGAGTGTGCTCAAGGATTTGAAACAAAGCACGAAGCAGCGATTTATGGCGATTGAGTTCGACTATCCGGCGCCTGACCTCGAAACCACCGTGGTCGAGCGGGAAGCGGTGGTCAGCCGTGACCTTGCGGCCAGCTTGGTGAAGCTCGGCGGAAAGGTGCGGAACCTCAAGAATCATGGCTTGGAAGAAGGGGTCAGCACCAGATTGCTGATCTATGCCGGGACACTCATCAGGCAAGGTGTGGCAACCGACCGAGCTTGCGACGTCGCGATTGCTCGTCCGATCACCGACGACCCCGATATGCAGCGCAGCATTCAGGAATTGGTGAAGGCCATTTTCTAACCTCTGCATTGTTGTCCCTGTCACGGATGAACTCGCTGATGGTGCAGGACACCAAAGACGGCGCGATCCTTACCGTTCATACTCAACCAAAAGCTTCTACGACAGAGTGCGTGGGCATTCACGGCAACGCGATCAAAATCAGAGTGGCCGCCCCACCGGTCGATGGCGCAGCGAATGAGGAATTAATTCGATTCTTAGCGCGGGCGTTGTCTCTTCCTCTCGCGGCAGTGCACATTGAATCTGGGACCAGCGGACGACATAAGCGTGTGCGTCTATCTGGTGTGACGGGAGCGTATGTGACGGCGTGCTTACTTCAGAAAGGATCCGTGACATGATGAAACATCAGGGAGGCGGCCTCGTCTGCGGAATACTTCTCCTCAGCGCTTGTTCCAGCGCCCATCCTGTCCTGTATCCCAATGCACAGATGCAATCGGTGGGGAAAGAGGCAGCGGCCCAGGATATCGAAGCATGTAAACAATTGGCTGAATCAGCTGGGGCCGAGGAAGGCAGTGGGAAGGCCGGTCGTGTCGCGACGGGCACTGCGGTAGGAGCTGGAGTTGGTGCAGCAGCGGGGGCGGTCGGCGGAGCCATTTCCGGTTCGGTAGGCAGCGGTTCCATGATTGGAGCTGCAACCGGAGCGGTGTGGGGATTGCTGACTGGACTTTACCATGCCTTCGCTGGCCCGTCGCAGCCGAATCAGGCCTATACGAATTTTGTGAATCGATGTCTGCAAGAAAAGGGGTATGAGGTCACAGGATGGCAATAAAGAGTTCGTGGGACGGCTCGGTCGGTCTTCTTGCTCGCAGACCGCGCACGATCAGAATGTGCTCGGTCGATGCGCGCAGTGAAGTCCACCCGAGCCATCCCACGATGATGAGTGAATACCCATCCCGTGACTGGAGAGAGGCGTGGAAGAAGGCACGCACATCCCTCTGCCAAATTGTTATGACTGTGTCTCTCTTGAGTCTTGTGGCCTGTGCGGGGCCGGAGCCATTGTTGCGGTCGAATGCGAAGGTTCAGCTGCAGGGGCGGGAGGCAGCGAAGCTGGAAGTGGCGGCCTGCCAGCGGAAGGCTGAGGCGGCTGGGTTGAAGCCTGGCACCGGCAGCCGAAGCGGCAATGTGGCAGCTGGCGCAGGGCTGGGTCTGATTAGTGGGGCCGCAGTAGGGGCATCGAGCGGAATTATCGGTGGACTGCCGGGTGTGACGATTGGGGCGGCAGTCGGCGGCGCGCTCGGTGTCATCATCGGTTCAGTAGGCGGCGCCTATAGACCGCTGGAGCCGGACCCTCCGTACGGCGATGCGGTGGTGCGGTGTTTGATTGAGAAGGGGTATGACGTGACGGGGTGGCAGTAGTGGAGGGGCGGCACGGAGGGGGGACCTCTGTGCTCGCGGAACGCGCGGCCTCAGAAGGCCCTCGTTCGACGCGCGCAGTGGAAAATCAGTCAGCTCCCATCCCTAGAGAGAAACGAGCAGGCTTAGAGGGAACATATAGTTCGACGCACCCATCTGAGGTCGCGCCCTTCCATCCCGCCACGAGTTGGGAGAAGGAAATGACTGAAAAGATTTTGTCGGGGTGGCAGTGAGGGGATGGGCTCCAAGGCTGGATATTTTGACAGGATGATAGGACAGCTTTAGAATTTGACTCGGCCAGAACATTGCACAGTTTCTTTAGATGGTCAGAAAACTGAGTGACTAGATCAGATAAACTGCTCGAACGTGTTTTGCGTGGGACATCGGACGCCAATATTCCCTTCGAGGGGATGCGGCATTTACTGGTGCAGTTAGGCTTTGAAGAACGAATTCGCGGGAGCCATCATATTTTTACGAAATCAGGGGTCGAAGAGATTCTGAATCTACAGCCCAAAGGTTCCCATGCCAAACCCTATCAGGTGAAGCAGGTCCGCCAGGTGATTCTTCAGCATAAGTTGGGAGGTGATGTGAATGAGTAAGTATGAAGTGATCATCTATTGGAGCAAGGACGATCAGGCATTTATCGCCGAAGTGCCTGAATTGCCGGGCTGTGCGGCAGATGGGGCCACATACCAAGAAGCTTTGGCGAACGTGGAAACCATAATTCAGGAATGGATCGAGACCGCGAAAGACCTCGGCCGCCCAATTCCTGAACCAAAAGGGCGTTTGGCGTTTGCGTGAGCTAATAGGAAAGGGATTCAGTGAGCTGTTGCCTTTACAAAATGCTCCGCTTCGAGATTGCCCTGGCTGTGAGACCAGAGGGAGTGAAAGATAAGAACTGAAAACTTTCATAAAGCGCATAATGGCCGCGCGCACGAAATGAATAGCCTCGCGTCAAAATCCTCTGACTCTGCCATCAGGACAACACCGTACTTTCCATCGGTTTACAGATTCTTCCACGGTTGGCTCGCAAGTAACTGATTGTGAAAGCTGAAGATCTCCCGATCATTTTATTCTTTGCAATTTTGAAAAAATCTTGATCATAACGTCTTCAATCTCTTCCGCTAGGTATCTAACCAATTCATTTTTTTTGGAATTAACGATCAAATTGCTGGAAAGATCTCGGAAGTAGGAGACGTAGTTCCTCTCTTCGTCATCGTACTGGAAGTCATTGCCCTTAAACGCCTTGTCTATCGCTTCCCTTTTTAGGCCTCTACCATCAGGACCGGAGTATAACTGCAACTTAGGACCATTCAGCGAAAAGTAACACCCCACCCATCCCCAAAGTTTCAAATTGTTCTGATGCATCGAGAAATCGTTGCCAACATATATGTCGTGATAACCCTTCCAGGTTTCGATCTCGTACCCGAAAGTTTTGACTGAAATGTTGACCCTCTGTTTTGATTCAAGATTTTCCTTGAGCATTGCTAAAACATCGCTGAAGAAGACTCCCATCTTCATATTGGTTGCATAGAGTCCCTTGAGTGTTTCAACATCGTTCCCGGAAAAACCGGAAAATGGTTTCATGTTATGTGCCTCCAAGAGGTCAATCAATTCCCTTATAATGAATTCTGCTATCGGGTCTTTCTCTCGAGCGAGGGAGCATTGAGCGATCTGGTAAATGACTGGCCATCTAAAAACTTTGGTTCGAGGTTGAGACAGGATTCCTTCATCTATTTTTGTTGACGGAGTAGTTATAGCGGCAAGTAATTTGAAGGGAACATTTTGGTTATCCAAGATATATTGATAGTTTTGCCACTGCTCAAACATGAGCGGTTCATTCCACTTAACTTCTATCAAGAGAAATGTATTGCTGGACGAGATCCGAATATCCGGTCTGCCTTCAGGGTAGACTGGCTGTGTCTTGACCTTGCAGCTGTGGTTAGGGAGGCCAACGTAAGCTAAGAACTCTTTTCGAAATGATGCTGATACCTTCAGAGTTGCAGCCAATGCTTCCGTAAAAGCATTCTCTCCGTTATTGCTTACGAGATTCTTAAATTAGGTGAAGGCCTTGCATCACACAATTTATCCAACGTGTACAGGGTCAGATTGATTCAACTTGTGATTCCCCGTAGCTTGCTACGGGGACAATTTTTCCTGGTACCCTCTGGAGTATGGCGGACCAGCGGGACGACGCAGTCAGAAAGGGAGCGCACTGTGCGTGGCAAATCCACTATCACATTGTCTTTCCTGTGAAATATCGGAAGTCGCTGCTGGACGAGG
>JBBRRN010000390.1:0-4008 GCA_038200685.1 Nitrospirales bacterium | reverse complement strand
ACACCCGGACGCGACGGCACTCGACGCTACACTATCAGTCACCGATGCGGTTTCTGGATGAGTGGCGTCTGGCTCAACACGAGGAAAACCTGGTAGCATGAAACCCGCCCGATGGAAGACGAAAAACAGAGGGAAGCTCAGAGGACTAACTAAACCTAATTAGAAATCGACCTGCGACTTACTCTCATAGACCTGTGGACAAGCCCTGCCTAAGTGTTGAGATCACTCAATGGTTGAGATAAGACTCATGTAGCTCGTCGGCGCTTGGCGGGTATATGTCGTACCAGTCCTCTCTGTATACTTTTTCTCGTTCTTCATCCCGTCTACGAAAATTTATTGGAATGTCGTGCCCGGGCGTGCCTCGGCCTTTACCAACGACAATTGCGGTAAGCGGCGGCAGTTTGTTATCTATGCAATAGTATGCAATATGACCAAGAGTCTGATCGAGTACTCCCTCTGCCTTTCGACCATATATGTATAGCGAAAGCTTTTGATAGGTGATTGTCTGGCGGTTCATGGCTGCACTGACAAGAATCTGCCACGCTTGCACCGCCCGCGCCGGATGTTTTGACGTGGGATTGAATGCTTTCATGTTCAAGTCCCCCCCCTTGTCAAGGATTGGAGGCGACAATACTAATCTTACCTCCTGCCATATCAATCCATACGACACTGATCATATTGATACTGTGCTAGAATCCGCCCTACTGCCGGAGTGGCGAAATTGGCAGACGCAAGGGACTTAAAATCCCTCGGTTCCAAAAGGACCATGCCGGTTCAATCCCGGCCTCCGGCACCAGAAACACGAAGTTGGGTTTGCTGCACGGCCTGCTCATCTTTGACCACCTCTCCTCCCAAAGCCATCCTGTTGCACCAACATCTTCGCGCATGGAGACTTTACGGTGTCTCCACGTACGGACTATGGCCGGGATCGATTTGATTGAACGAGCTTCAGAGTTGTTGATTGCATCAGGAGTGGGGCGAACCTTGATTCGGATAGGTTCCTAGGCCCGGATGAGAAGATGATCAAGTAGAGCAGGTTCTTCGGTGTCCTTGGCGGCAGGGGGAGCGATAAATTGCTTTAACCTCATCCGATCATTGGGGCTCACCTGGATCATCTCCACTGCCACCCAGTGCTCGTGAACTCTTCTGACCTCCGCTAGTCTGATGTCTATAAATGTATCCTCGCCTTCTAACCATAACTGCACTTTCACAAAATCCCCTGTTCTTAGGTGATCAGGGGTGGAGAGTTTACACCCACCTTCTATGCGTTCGAGGACGCACCCGTCCGCTTCAAGATGCTTATTGGCATTCGCGAGGACACAGTCAATCGTAAACTTCGGACTATCCCACCAGGCCCACCACGTCTGTTGTTTCCCTTGTTCCATCATCGTATGCGCATGGTAGTGCGGGAGACGACAGTGTGGCTATACCTCAAGAGGTGGGGCCTATCGAAACGAGGGTATGTCGCCCACTGACTAGGCTTCCTGCATTCACTCAGGGTGTCGTGAAACTGTATTCCCTGTAGGTTCCATCCGCCCTCGATGAACTAGCCCATAGCAGTACGTGAAACAGCAGGGTTTCCCGCTACAAGCTACCGAGTCGTCGCCAGGGAGAATAAGGAAGGGGGTTGCTGAAGAGACCTCTGAGACATAGCTCACAATATCCGTGAGCGCTTCTGTTACAATCGCCTGCCTGGGCGCATCCGCACACAGATAGGCGAATCTGCTGCTACGATGAGTTTTTAAGCAGGGGGATGGTGGTGTCCGTCAGCAATGTCGCAATGAACCGTCTTGAATAAGATGAGTCAGCGTTTCCTAACATCAAGACTCAATATGGCGGGCTGGTTTTCCTGTTCGGTTGAATGAGACTATTCGAATGGCAAGAGCTCGCTCCAACGACAGGATGAATCAGAGAAATACGAAAGCCAACGAACGAGGAGGATACAGATATGACAGGTCGGTCATCCGCTCAGCGATTCCTGGCGCTTGGGAGTATCCTTGCAGGACTCGGCGTCGCCGCCGGCGCCTTTGGCGCCCACGCACTCAAGGAAATTCTCGATCCGCCTATGCTTCAAGTATTCGAGACCGCCACACGGTATGTGATGTACCACGCGTTTGGGCTGTGCATCGTGTCGTGGGCCATCGATCGGTATCCCGAGCAACGCCTTGAAAAATCAGGATGGCTCTTTCTCGTCGGCATTCTTCTTTTTTCAGGCAGTCTGTACATGGTGTCCCTTGCGGATATTCGCTGGATGGGAGCCGTGACTCCGATCGGTGGGTTGGCCTTTATGACCGGCTGGCTCCTCTTAGCTTGGGGAGTCGGGCGGGATGCGCGCGCTCGTTCTGTGAACCGTACGTCTTAACGGGGGTGGGGGCCTGGCAGGGATGGTGAGTAAATAAAATTGGATTGAGGTTGTCTCATCCCGTGTGTTTAGCCAGGGTCGAACGCAATTCTGTTAGGGCGTGCAGCCGGCTGTTCTTTTCCCGCTGATCGATCCCCACCCTCCTTGGGAATTCACAAAGCTCCCTTCAAGCCTTTGTCCTTCTTTGCTGAACTGCAGACTGTCCTCTTGGACTTGACCATTCGCTTCCCAGCGTAAGTAGACGTTTTCGCCCAAGACGATCATTTCCGCGAGACCTGGCGGAGTGGACTGCGTCTGTCCTGATGGTGAAAAGAGCAGCGAGAGTTTTTGCTCTTGATGATTATGCTGATGGTTATGAATGATCCACTGCCAGGTCCCGCATAGCCGCGCTTGTCCGTTGAGCCCACGCACCCGATCCTTCCAGCTCCGTATTCGATCCCATTCATGGTAGCTAGCCTGCATGGCGTCCACTTCCAGGCGAGCGGCTTGCTCCAAGGCGGTGACTACTACAGGCCCTTCCTGATCTGCCTTGGCCCATTCCGGGGAGGTCAGCAGGTCTGACAGTTGACTCAGCGTGTCATGCCAGGGTGCGTTCCCCTGTTGATCGAGCCATGCCCTGGCTTGCGGAGACCCGACTAGTCGCTCGGTCGGAGGTGCGAGTTGTCGGTCTCTCACAGCCTGCTTGACAGTCGAGGCGAGGTGCCAGGCGGCCAGGCTGCTCATCAATCGATGAACCGCTGCCGTCAGGTCCGGCACCAGAAGTTCATTCGCAAGCTTAGCCGGCAAGGGGTTAGCTCCCAAGGTCCTGGCCGCATCGCTCAGCTGAAGTGCGGGGGCGATTATCGACACAAACAGGTTGCCGGCTCCCTTGTCAGACTCTAGCTTGGCCAGTTGATCGGAATGGGCACGAATGATTGATGGGAAATCGGGGAAGGAGCTCGGAAGGGATTCGTCAGCCTTGGCAGTAAGCCAGGCTCCGAATAGAGAGGCGGCCACCACGGCAAGGGCGAGACCAATTCGTGATAGGGCTGGTCGAATCAAGTAGAAGCAGGTGAACATCGTACTACTCTACCGTACCTCCGCCTACACCCTCAAGCAGGAGCTGCTGACACAACGTGGTGGAAAACTGGTTAGGTGCCTTGGAAGCAGGTCTTGAGAAATGCGGCCGTTGACTCCCAGGCCACTGCTGTTGGGTCGGGACGATAGCTCTCCACCCGTTGTTCATTACAAAACGCATGGGGGGCATCGGGATAGGTTTGGATCTCGACGCGTTTGTGATGCTCAGCCGCAGCTGTACGCAACCAGTCCACATCCTGACTGGGTACCCACTGGTCCTGGCCGGCTTGGTGATAGAGCACCGGACAGAAAAGATCTTTGATCACAGCATCAGACTGCGTCGCTCGGCCGTAGTAGATGACCGCAGCTCGAAGCCGTTTCCGTTGACACGCGAACCGGAGCGCGTACGATCCGCCCATGCCATAGCCAACTACGCCGTGGATATTTCGTTTAATGTGGTCGCGCGTATTCAGGAATTCACAGCAGGAATTGATGTCTTGCAGGACAAGCGATTCATTCAGCTTGCCCATGAGCGCGTCCGCAACCTCCGCGTTGGCCGTCACCATGCCACCCAGTCGCGCATACAAGTT
>JBBRRN010000389.1:0-4014 GCA_038200685.1 Nitrospirales bacterium | reverse complement strand
TCGTTGAGTATTCTTCGATAGTCTTCTAACGCCGGCAGAAACGGCGCATCGCCGAGATGCCTCGGCGCGAGCCAGGCAATGGTGCCTTGAAACACCACGGCATGCGCAGCTTCCTGACGAGCTTGACTGAGGAGAAAACGCCGCGATCCGACATCCGTCGCCAGCGCAACCTGGGCCTTGGCGCATTCGTTCGCCAAGCGCTCGCCATGCTCAAGAAACGTCAGCAGGCGTGCAATCGGTACCTTTTCTTCATGACCCACTAACATGAGCGATCTCAACAGCGCGATGCCCTCTACGCCTGGAGCAGCTGATCCGCGCCGCGAATCTGCCGATACTGCTCTCGATCTAACGTATCCAGGCTCACCGAGATGGCCAGCGGCAGCCGACCCAGTCGCTCGACAAGATGCGTCGTGAGCTTCGTGCCGTTTGTAATCAGCGTGAGTTGAAAGCCCATCGCCGAAAGGTCTTCAAGAATCTCCGGCAAATCTCGCCGCAACAACGGCTCGCCCCCCTGCACCAGCACGAATCGCACACCGTCACGATAGAGACCGGAGAAGACCCCCTGGATGTCTTCTCTGGTCATCTCATATCGACCGACATTAAGGGGAAGATCGCAATACCCGCAGGCAGAATTGCATCGAAGATTGACCTGAAATGTGGCCAACACCGGCCGACCAGCCATGAGGTTGGTGAAGGGTCTGAGCGCTCGATTCAAGGCCACAAAAGGCGCTGCCATCATCGAGCCTCGCATCGGCACATAGGGCCATATTTGGACAGGATCACGCCGTTTTTTTCCTGTCTCCGTTGCATGCGAACACTCCAATCTCGCCGGCTCCTCTAACGTACTGAACTCTCTCATCAATCTCGTACTGCGCTCCGGCACAGGCCTTGCTGAGGAGTCTAGATAGACATCAATGCTTCGTCCTCTGAAGGAGGTTCATGATGCAGAAGACACATAAGAAGATGTTCCTGATTCTGGTGAGCACCGTGGCCTTTGTCGCATTGGCAATCACCCCGGTGTTGGCCAAAGACTCACAAAAGAAAAAAACCATTCACTCGTCCGCGAAAACAGCCGGTTATGCCCCACATCAGAGCGATGCGCCCAAGACCAGCCATCATGATCAGAGGCCGGGCCAGGCCTGGATGACGTTCGGTGGCACCGTCAAGAAGATCGAAGGCAACACCTACACCGTGGAGGATTACGAGGGCAACCACGTCAATCTGTACGTGGGCCAGGGCACGAAACAGATTAAGCAAAAGAAGGTTGGGGACACTCTCCGCGCAGAAATTACGCGGACCGGCTTCGCAAATTCCATTCAGTAACCACTCTTAGCATCCACACACTCACCACACGCACACTGGTGTCCACGAACGGGACGGCCCCGAACAGGCCAACCTGTTCAGTATCTACCGCCAGCATAACCGTGTCATTGAGCCAACGTCTTGACCGATTTCTGAAACACAATGTCCCCGTAATAGGCCGTGGCCTGTTCCTTGGTATTGTCCGTATCGCTCATGATCGCGATGCCGTTGATCATCGGCGGCTCCTCCCCGAAGGCTTTCTTATAGTCCTCGTAAATATTCCGCTCTTCGTCGATCCACAGCCCCACGTTCTGAGTGCCGCTCTCGACGATCACCATCTTGGCAAAATCGGTATAGGCATTCTCAACAATCACGCCGACCGGCGCCTTCGTGTCCCAAACATAGTTCAAGGCGGCGATGGGAATATCACCGAACAGAGCCTGCCCAGCTTTGAACTTGAGTTTCTTACCGAAGCTGACTTTGTCGGGATCGTATTCAAAGGTGATATACAGCCGAGCCGGAAAGTCGTCGCCCTCCTTGAGGGTAACGTCACTGCCTTTCAACACGTTGTCGATTTTCCAGCGCCAACGGACGATGGGATACTCTTTCGGATCGATCACCACCGGCTTGATCAACCCGGAAGCCGAGGCCTCGCTCACCGCCTTCACGATCGTCACCCCTCCATCCTTCACCACTTCATAGGAGGTATGTTTCGGTATCTTCTTGAACGTGAGCAGCTTCCACCCATCGGGCATCGCCTGCCCGACTGTCCCGCTCGAAAACTTCGCCACTTCGATCATCGACTGAGGCTCAGCCCTCACAGCCACAGGGACAATGAGAAGCCCTATCGCAATCCACACGAATTTCCATACCATTTATTCCGTCCACTTCTGCTGTAGGGCGGTCAGGTGATCCTCCCAATGTGCCGAGGCTGCCAGCTGTAGCCGCTAGTTGGGCCGCACTTCGCGGACCGGCTAACGGAGGACCATCCGGGATCCATTGAGCCGACGCGAAGCGTCGGCTCAATGGTCGCGTTAACCGGCCAAGGATCACGCAGCGATCCAAAGGTTCGTGTTGACCCCAGGGTTATGCTGCGACTTCAACGTATTCGACATGGCTTGATGGCTGAGGAGGTGGAGTCCCGTCTTCGCGAAGACCATCGAGATGGAATTCGATTGCTTTGCGTATATGCGCCTCTACCTCTTCTAATGTTGCGCCGGCAGCAACGCAACCCGGTAGATCTGGAACATACGCTGAATAATTATCTGTGGCTTTTTCAATAACGACTGCGTATCGCATCTGAACCTCATTTCTTCAGATCGGATTGTTTGAGAATGCTATTTAACGTTCCCGGCGCAAGATCATCGCTGGGTTTCCCCGCGACCGTTACACGGCCAACCTTCGTTGGATGTTTGAATTGCCTATGGCTGCCACGCGTGGCGACAAGCACCCACCCATCATCCTTAAGCATTTGAAGTATTTCACTAACTTTCATTGGATCAGAATACCAGTTCGCTCTTCCGCGCACAAAAACTCAAGCCGCCATATTTCTTTGCGGCATCACGACTCCGCGGATCAGCGGCATCCGCAGAACACACGACGTTTGTTTTTGCTAGGCGGCGGTGCGCTTGCGCGCCGTCCGACTTACGCGCGTAGTTATGCGTTTTTGCGCTTCAACCAGACGACCAGATACAAATTTGTGAAGGACGCTTGCCATAAGTGTTTGGTATGGAACGCCCTCCTCAGCAGCTCGGGCCTGAAGCCCTTCGAGATCCCGCGACGAGATGCGAATGTTGACCCGCTTGTTCTTTAGCAAGGTCGCCGCGGCCGATGCCCTGATGCGCGCGACCTCCCCTTTCTGATTCCGAACGGATCTCCACTCACCCCGTTCGAAAGAGGCCAGAATCTCCTGTTCCAACAATTTTTCGTCGTTCATCTCACATGCCTCCAGATAAGAAGTCGCGCGTCGCCTTGCGGCTTGGCATGATACTTTTCAGAAAAATCTCATTCTCGTTTTCAACATAAGGAACGAGATATGCGTAGTCTCGTATTTTAACCACAAGCATCTTTTGATGCCTGTACTTGGCCCGGTTGGGATGATCCATCACGGCGATGAGACCGCCCTGCGAGATCGCAGAGAGAACTTCTTCGAATGAAACGCCGCGTTCCGCTTTGAGCGAAAGACTCTTCTCGGAGTTCCACCTGATGAGCTCCACGTCCGAGATTATACATCTGTGTGCCTTATGTGCTCAAGGCGCCTAACGTTCCGCGGATCAGCGGCATCCGCGGAACACAAGACGTTTGTGCAGCGGAGGTCCACTGCAGCCGCTGGTTGGGCCGCGCTTCGCGGACCAGCTAGCGGATGACCATCCACGGAGCCGTTGAGTCGACGCGAACGCTTTAAATTCACGGTTCGAATCTGAAGCCAATCTGGCGCGCGATAGTAACGGCATCATCCGCGCTCGCATCCCTTAGGACCACGCTTCCCGCTGGCCCAGCAAGGGTGACTTCTTGAATCTTCTTTCGCGTCAGCCATGCCTTCACGATTTCCACTACGGCGGTGAACACGCCAGCGGTCCCTAGCGCAATGATAATTTCTACAACCTCGTGTGCTTGCGCCGTGTCAGTGTTTCCCCAGTTTTCAACCGGGATGTCTAGATACTGTCGTCACGAGATGTTTGCCCAGAGTGCGATACATCTGATGTGAACGGC
>JBBRRN010000388.1:0-4040 GCA_038200685.1 Nitrospirales bacterium | reverse complement strand
GGGCGCGAGGCCTATGTTGTGGTTCATCTCTCAGATCTGTATAAGCTTGGCTTAATGCGTCCGGAACGACTCGGGGCAGCCTACAAAGACTTTCCCTTGCAAGGCGGCAACGTACATGGGCTAAGTGCAATGGTGAAGCGCTGGTTACTCGAAAATAACCACACAGCCTATTCAGTGTATGGAATTTCAGAAAACTTGGTGCGCGCGTACTTTCTGACCGATAGTAAGAGCGGCAACCTCTTGCTTACCAAGATGTTGCCATTCACAACGTCGAACCCGCTCGAGTTTCAGGATCTGAAACTCGTCTATCAATATGGTGGCTATTGGGTGTACAAGATTCCATCTGTGTAGTAGTTAATTCACTATAGTCATGATGGAACTGTGTAGACTTGTAATTCTTTGAAGCCGACGATAAAGTGTGCCAAAGGAAGATTGTGTCTGTTTATTTTATAGTGTGACCACGAATAATTTCCCAGAAAGGAGATACCCGTGAAGCATCCCATGACATTTGCACTTGCCGCTGTTGCGTTGTTCGCGGTCTTTGTCGGCACGGCTGCCGCCGAAACGGCATTTGAGGGGCGGAAGAAATGCAGTAATTGTCACAAAAGTGAATCCGATTCATGGATCAAGACTGCTCACGCCAAAGCTGTCGACTCCCTGAAAGCCGATAGGGACAAGGAAAAGAACAAAGCGATGGTCAAGGCGAAACTTGACCCTAAAAAGGACTTTACAAAGGATAAAGATTGTATCGGCTGCCACGTGACTGGGTTTGGGTCTGAAGGCGGGTATGAAATTACGGAGCCGGACAAGTTTTTGGTCGGTGTGGGCTGTGAATCCTGCCATGGTGCAGGTCCCGACTATCGGAAGGTGCATCGGAAGGCAGGTGAGGCCTTTGAAAAATCCAAAAAGGTCACGGCGCGCGAGTCCCTCGCGGAAGCTGGACAAGAGTTTGAGTTCATTGAGAAGTGCAGCGCCTGCCATCTGAACTACGAGGGCTCTGGGTGGAAGGGTACCAAGAAACCATACACGCCGTTCACCCCCACGGTAGACAAGAAGTATACGTTCGACTTTGAGAAGATGATACGTAATAACAAGGCTATGCATGAACACTTCAAACTGGTGGGCACATTTGATGGTCCACCCAGCCCGAAGTTTCATGAGGAGTTCCAAAAGGATGCAAAGCCGGCTGAGATAGGCAAGGAGGAGTAATGGCAGAGTGGGGTAGGGTATCGGTCGGTGCCCTGATTCTTGGCGCAGTGATTGCGGTCGGATCCATTGTCGTGGTATTCGGCGGTGAGGCCGCCATATCAAGAACAGAGTTCTGCGTGAGCTGCCATTCAGAGACCTACCCGTATGAGGAGCTGAAAAAGTCCTCACACTGGGGGGCACTCGGTGCAGATCCTGGGTGCAAGGATTGCCATGTCCCACAGGGCCTCTCCAACTTCCATCTGGCGGTGTGGACACACGTGGTGGATGGAGTGCCTTTCTTGATCCAGGAGTTTACCAACGACTACTCTACGATCGAGAAATTCAATGCGTTCCGGCCAGAGGCGGCCTACAGGGCGCGCATGAAGCTAAAGGGCTGGGACAGCATGACGTGCCGAGCCTGCCATAAGAATACGAAACCCCCGGGCGCTTCGGCGAAGGCGGCACACAAGAAGATGGAAACGGAAGGCGCAACCTGTATTGATTGCCATCAGAACCTGGTCCATAAGAAGGTTCCTGAACATGACCTCAATGCCAGTCTGGCGCAAGGAAAGATGGTGCTGAAGGAAGAGAAGAAAGAGAAGGACTGATCCGGGTTTCTCTTCTACGGTTTTGAGAGTGCTCGCAGTGGCAAGTTTTGGTGTCAAAGAAGTGTCATTCTAATAGTTACCTCGCTTCATCCCATTTGGCGGGAGGCTGTGTACGACTTGCAGCTCTCCCGCCAACCATATAGTTTCAAATAACTCAGTTCTTCCACAGAGCGCATTGCTCGTCCTTGAACAGCTGATTGCAAATGGTTATCCTCACAGTCGAAAAATAATTGTAAGATCTATTTTGTGTATGACCAACAGTCGAGCTGAAGTAAGAGACGCAAGAAAGACTGACATTCAATGACGTCGAAATTGCTACGCCATTTCCCAGAGGTTGATGCCGCGTATGCACATGGGAAACGTGATTACATCATAGCGGCGCTCACATTTGCCTCTGTAGCGATCTGTATGGAGTTTGAGGTAAGCGGGAGTGTGTGGAAACAGTATGCCCTAGGGTGTATCGCGTTCGTATGTCTGATGGGGTTCTTGCGCAGTGAGACGAGAGATGTCCGATTACAGGTCGCCGTGGCTGTCGCGTTTACGACAATCGGCGAATACGTGGCGTCTGTGTGCATGGGTGGCTACACCTATCGATTTGATAATGTACCGGCCTATGTGCCGCTCGGTCACGGTATGGTGTACTTGACTTCCATTGCGTTGGCGCGTTCCGGGCTGTTTATTAGATATGCCAGAGTCATTGCCACCACCGTGATTGTGGTGTGCGGTGCATGGTCGATTTGGGGGATCAGCGGGTTTCCCGAAGGGGGCGATGTCGGGGGGGCGGTACTCTTCTCAGTGTTTTTGATCTGTCTGTTTAAAGGTCGTTCGCCCTTGGTGTATCTCGCAGCGTTCTTTATTAACAAATGGCTGTAGATACTCGGCACAGCAGCCGGCGCCTGGAAGTGGGCGTTAGTAGACCCTGTATTCGGATTGTCTCAAGGAAACCCACCAAGTGGTGTTGCCGTCTGGTATTGTCTCGTTGATGCCGTAGCTCTTAGTGGAGGTCCGCTCTTATCGCGCGGCCTGAAGAATGTCAGCGGGTGGCTTACATCTAGAGGCTATCATTCCGAACGAGAGGGGCGGCTGTCAGGCTTGTTGGATGCTCGCGGCCATGTACGTGAAGATCTTCAAACGCAGATACGTCTGACTTCGCAGGCCATAAGCTCCTCATTGAAGAATCCTGATCTTGCTGCTGAGCCCATCGACAAGGCGTGATGTCGGCTCAATCGTACCTGATCGACCGTTGTTGTGCCGTCACGAGTCTGCTGGCTCGAGAGTAGGAAGGTTCGTCGGATCTGTTTTTCAGCATGCTAGCCCGGCACCTGTTTGGAACAGAATTGCGTCTGAGGAAGGTGGTCAGCGTCCCAATAGTCCTTTGAGCAGGTCTTGCCCCTCTCGAATTACGTCTTCTGGTTTCATCGTCCCTTTCAAGAGTCCATCAATGGCTTCCTTGGATTTTTTCTGCACCTGTTCCTGAACTCTTCCGGTAAGGTTCTTCATATCTAACCCGTACGATGGCGCCTGTGCAGTCCCGGTAATCATGAGCGGAAGGCTTAGGCGGCCTTCTTTCATCGCCAGCTTGGCGGCAGGCGATGAATGGGCAATCTTCTGACTCAGCTCTTGCGACAGATTGAGGTTCACGGCGAGATTCAGTTTTTGATCGAACTCGATGGTGCCTCTTCCTGTGGCTTGAAAGTCATGGCTGTCCATCAACAGCCGTTGGACCAAAACGGTTCCGTGCTGAATGGCGAGATCCGTCTCGATCGTTGAAAACGCCGTTTGTTTGACATGATCGAGCGCGATGCCGGAGACGTTGAGGATCGATATGGCTTCCTCAAGCAGATTCACTCCTTCAATCTTGCCGTCTTTCACTGCGACATGCCCTGTTCCTTCTAGGGATGTCGTGAGGTCCGGCATGGAGAATCCGCGGCCTTGCACGTTGAGATTGGCTCCAGCTGTTCCGCTGATCGAGAGCTGGGTGGTAGCCAGGGCGTTGAGCGCCGGACCAAGTTGCATCCCTTGAATTGTCGTCTTACCGGTGAAGGGTGGTGTCCCGGAGCCTGATGTGACCTTTCCCTCTGCCGCCACCTGTCCATCGAAGAGCTGAAAGGAGAGGCCTCGGAGCAGCACATCCTGGCCTTGTATCTCAGCGGCAATCTGGAGATCTTTCACATCAACGGGTTTCTGTAATGGGAGGGCGATCGGCAGATTCGCCGTATTGATCATCGGCGCACTGATGTTCAG
>JBBRRN010000387.1:0-4040 GCA_038200685.1 Nitrospirales bacterium | reverse complement strand
TGCGCGTCATGATGTGACATTGCGTGACGTTCGCCACCCTTGCGCGAGCACTGGCCTCCGCCATCTGCCCAGACCAGAGGGGAAGCGAGCAGCGCGGCTCCGAATGCAATCCCGAGAATAAGTTGGGTGTCAGGTCTCATGATGTCCTCCTTGGTGGATCAGGCGAGCGAATCTGGACGTCTCCCGGTCTTTCCTTCTATCCCCTAGTCGCTCGGAACCATGAAAAGGTTACAAGGCGCCTAAAACGAGCGTTCGCTTGAGATTTTGACGCGTCTCGAGGAGGCGCGAGGGTCTTGTTGGTGATGCGATGATTTGAATAGCCCAAATCAAGGCCGACGGCCAGAGCCACGTGCTCTTTTTAGTTGATGAACATATTCGGCATCGCCAGCTTCCTGGCGCTCGCTGCGTCCGAGGATCACGCGCTTACAGCCGAGATGGAGGCGCAGCGTCGGGCCAGCCTCGATGGTGAACGCGCCGTCCACGTCGATGACGAGGATCCTCGGCCAGAGCATAGGTCCTATTGTGTCACGTCAGGGATTCTTTCCCTTCTTCCTCCGCTGTCTCAGCAATTCGGTCGGCAGGGGCCAACCGTGCCCTTGATCCAGCAGTCCCTGGGTGTCCTCCGGCCCCCACGTGCCGGCGGCATAGTTAGGGAAGTCACTGGGCGGCGCCACCGCCCAGACCTCAAGCACCGGCATTAACAATCGCCAGGCCGCTTCGACCTGGTCGGCACGCATGAACAGCGTCGCGTCATTCTTCATGACGTCCCAGAGCAAGGTCTCATACGCGTCCGGTGACCGGCCGGCGAACGTGTCCCGGTAATTGAACTTCATCTCCACCGACCGCAGATGCATTTTAGGCCCAGGGTGTTTGGCCTGAAAACGCAGCACGATGCCTTCGTCAGGGTGGATGGACATCGTCAGGCGGGACGGTTGCCAATCGAGTGTGGCTTCTGGCGGAAACGACTGATGCGGCACGCTGCGAAATTGGATGGCAATTTCCGAAGCCTGCCGGGCGAGCCGCTTTCCGGTACGGAGGTAGAACGGCACGTCCTGCCAACGCCAATTGTCGAGGAACAGCCGGAGTGCCACAAACGTCTCGGTTTGGGAATCAGGCGAGACGCCCTCTTCTTCACGATACCCAGGCACGTTCTTACCGCCGACCCACCCCTGGCCGTACTGCCCGCGCACTACACATTGATGGACGGCGTCAGGGTGAATCGGACGAACGGCGTGGAGCACATCCACCTTCTTGTTGCGAATCTCATCGGCATTGAATGAGACCATCGGTTCCATGGCCACGAGACACAGGAGTTGCATCAGGTGATTCTGCACCATGTCGCGCAGCGCGCCCGCGTGGTCGTAATAGCCCCCACGATGTTCGACCCCGACCTCTTCGGCAGCGGTGATGGTCACATACTCCACATACCGCCGGTTCCAGAGCGGTTCGAAGAGTGGATTGGCAAAGCGGAATGCCAGAATATTCTGCACCGTTTCCTTGCCCAAATAATGGTCGATGCGGAAGATCTGAGACTCCTCGAAATTGGCGGCGAGAATCGCGGTCAAGTCACGGGCAGATTACAAGTCATAGCCGATCGGCTTTTCGACCACAATTCGCGCCCACTCCCGGTCACGCGCCAACCCGGCCTTGCCAAGGCATTTTGGGATTTCACCGAACAGGCTCGGCGGTGTGGCCATGTAAAAGATGCGATGGGCTTTGGCACCCCATTCCTGTTCCAGCTTCTCACAGTGCGCCCCTAGCTCCGTATACGTGTGGAGCTTCTTAAAGTCGCCCTTCTGATAGTGAAGATGTCTGGCAAACTCACGCCATGCGCCGCTTTTCACCGTGCCGTGGCGCGCGAACTTCTTGACGCCGGTGTGGAGACGCCGACGCAGCGTTTCGTCGCTCAAGTCCACCCGATCCACGGCGATGACCGAAAAATCAGCGGGCAGACTGCGATCCTGGGAGAGATCAAACAGGGCCGGCACGAGTTTTCGCCAGGTCAAGTCACCGGCTCCCCCAAAAATGACGAAGACCGTCGGTTCGAGGTGATCATTCGCTATCATCATTTCACTCCGTCTCCCATTCCGAGGTACGTCACGCGCCGATCGCTGTTCAGCTTGGCCGCGTGCGACACATCAAAGGCCCTCATCCATACGTTACGTCGCGAGCAGCTTGCGGATTGTTTTCAATTCCTGCCGACGTGTCGCGGTAGTCTTGAGGTAGGCCATTTTCAGTCCATGGAGCGCATCAAGGATAATTTGGGAGACAATCAACCGGGCATTCTCCTTATCATCGGCAGGCACGACATACCAGGGCGCATGAAGGGTGCTAGTCGCGTTCAAGCACGCCTCATACGCATGCATGTACTGGTGCCAGTATTTCCTCTCGTGAATGTCCGCGAGGCTGAACTTCCAGTTCTTGTCCGGTTCATCGATGCGCGCCAGAAAGCGCTTTCGCTGTTCCTCCTTCGACAGGTGCAGGAAAAACTTGATGACTCGCGTTCCGTTCCGGTGGAGATGCGCCTCCAGGTCCACGATGGAGCGATATCGTTCTTTCCAAATGGAACTCTCGTCGAGCAACGCGTCCGGCAGCCCCTGAGTGCGCAGGATCTCCGGATGCACCCGAACGATCAGGACTTCCTCGTAATAGGAACGGTTGAAGATGCCGATGCGGCCGCGTTCCGGAAGAGATCGGGTGGTGCGCCACAGAAAGTCGTGCTCCAATTCGGTCGCACTCGGGTGTTTGAAGCTGAACACCTGGCAGCCTTGTGGATTGACACCGGACATCACGTGCCGGATGGCGCCGTCCTTCCCGGCTGCGTCCATTGCCTGAAAAATCAGCAGGACTGCATAGCGATTGGACGCATAGAGAAGACGTTGCAACGCGCTCAACTCCTCCACCTGTTCTTGGAGGAGTTTCTTGTACTCCTTCTTCGACTTGCACACAGGCTTCACGGACGTCGGCCACTTCCTGAGCTTGACCTTCTCTCCTGGCCGCACACGGAAATCCTTTGAATTGAATTTCATTTTCATCCTTTAAGTTTCACGAACTGCGTTATGTTGACGTTTCCCGTGACGGACAAGAAAATTTTCGAATCCATAGACGCATTCTAGGTCACCGCCACAGGAACCAGCCGTTTGATCATCGCAACCTTCACGACGTCGTTGACAACCAGGCATGAGATCATCGCATAAGCGAAAATCGTGAGCGTCTGCCACCAGGGCAATGGCGTAAGTCCGGGAATACCCTGGCACGTCAGGATGGTTCCGACGAGCACTTCCGCCACGGCAGCGATTACAACAACCTTGCTAGGCATCGTCGCCCAGAACCAGTGGCGCTCTCGCGCGGACACGATGGAGAACGTGGCAAAGCAGACCAGAGTGAGGAAGCTGAAGGTGTAGAGAGCCTCGTCGCTCGTTGCCAATCCGAAACGTGACCGGCCGCTCCACAAGACGAGAAGCGACTCCACGACCATCAAGATACCCAGCACTACGGACACGGTGATGAAGCCCCCGATGCTCCACCTCTCCGGCTTCCTGGACGGACGAACACGGTCGGTGACCAGAGAAATCTTCGCAAAGTCTGTCACGAAAACCAGCAGCAACATTGCAAATGCGGACATGACGAACTTGCCGGTCACCATGAACGCGATGGCCACAAAGGCCGTCTTCAGGATCGTCCGACTGATCTTATTGATGATGTAAGTCAGGATGCGCTGGTAGATTGTCCACCCCTGTTCGACCAATGCCACGATGTTCGTGAGTCCTGGTTCGGTCAGGACAACACTCGCGGCGCCCTTGGCTACGTCGGTCGCAGTGCTGACAGCGATGCCCACTTCGGCCTGACGCAACGCGGGCGCGTCGTTAACGCCGTCGCCCGTCATGCCGGTGACATGCCCCGCAGCCTGGAGTTGCTTCACCACGACATATTTGTCCTCGGGAAATACCTCTGCGAAGCCGTCGGCACCCGCGAAAAGATCAGCCGTCTTGTCGCCCGACTCCATGGCCGATCTCACACGCTACCGGCAGTGCGTCGCC
>JBBRRN010000386.1:0-4046 GCA_038200685.1 Nitrospirales bacterium | reverse complement strand
TCGGGTTCGCGGTCGTGCTCATCTATCTGGTGCTTGCGGCGCAGTTTCAGAGCTTTCGGGACCCGCTGATCGTCCTTGTCGGCTCGGTACCGCTTGCAATTTCCGGCGCGCTGATATTCACCTTCCTGGACCTGACCACGATCAACATCTACTCACAGGTCGGGCTGATTACGCTGGTAGGACTGATCGCGAAGAACGGCATCCTCATCGTGGAATTCGCCAACACGCTGCAGTCGCGCGGTCTCTCGAAGGCCGCCGCGTTGCGCGAGGCGTCGTTGACGCGACTGCGACCGGTGCTGATGACCTCGGCGGCCACAGTGTTCGGACATCTTCCTCTAGTGTTGGCATCCGGACCGGGAGCGGCTGCCCGCAATAGCATCGGCATGGTGTTGGTCACCGGCATGACCGTGGGCACGGTATTTACTCTCTTCGTCGTGCCGGTCTTCTATTCGCTGATCGCGGCGCAGCACCAGGTTAGCGAGTCACCCGAGGAGATTGAGCACGAGAGGCTCCTGATTGCAGAAGCAAGGGGTGAGATGAGTAGAAACAGGATCGGAAAGGCGTCACAACTGTCCTAATCTGGATGCCGGCTATCTGTTGACCTTGTCCGGTGGGTGGTGTGTGGGAAACGGACTGCGTGTTGGTCAGCCCATGACGCTGAGTATAGTCCTATATAACGAACCGGATGCGCGTTCTTATATGGCAGTATGGCGGTGAGGGTTGGAGCCGTTACTCTTGCTCGGCGTGTCCCTTGTGTAGTATACGGTATCGTCGTATGCGCGATCATAATTCTTCTACGCATTGCCATCTCGATGTGTCTTCGTGAGGCGCCTTGGAGATCCAGGTGGAGATGGGTGACGTCGCGCAGAATTTGCGATGAGTCAGCGGCGCTACAGGCTTCAACGTTGATGAGCGCCGTAGCCGGTGAGGATAGCGCACTTTCTTATAATTCATTTAATTCATGGAGAAACGATGATCTTGTTACGAACTGAGAGCGGCATCAAGCTCGCGAGCCTGATCCTTTTATTTTGCATCTCCGGGTGCTCAGCTTGGAGTCCCGGCAATCCTTCGCCACCACCGGTGGAGTCCATGGGGACGGACGTGACCCCCAGGCCAGCAGGCACAGATTCAAAGGGGGGATTGAATTTCCAGAAGCAGGCCGATCAGCCTAATCGTGCAGCCGAGCGAAAGTGACTGGCATATGATTACATCGCTCGGTGGGTTTTGATGATACCCGAGGGATCTTTTGGCCTCGGGTCAACGCTTTCGTGAATTGAATCGTCGTGATCCCGCCGGAGAGTGGCGTCTCGTTCGGATCGACGACGGCCTCGACCACCTCGGGCCCAGGTCGCAGCGATAGATTCTCCCTGGATTAAAGGGGTCTAACCCCTTTATGGCTTCTCCGTGTTGAAGGTCCTCGGCTTTCAGATGACTGGTCTCGCGGCCCGTGTTCTATGGAATGAACCCGACGCTGCGATCACACCTCGCTCACACATGCTGCTCTATGTTGAGCTGCACGAGAAATCATACATCGCCGATGTCGGATTCGGTATTTTGACGCCTACGGGGCCACTGCGTCTTGAGCCTGACATCAGAGCAAGCCACGCCCCACGAATCGTTTCGCCTGATTCGGGCCGGACAGGAGTTTGTGATGCACGCGAAGATCCGCGGGGACTGGAAGACCCTCTATCGCTTCGATATACAGGAGCAGCTCTTGCCCGACTACGAGGTCAGCAACTGGTACGTCTCGACCCATCCAGATTCCATCTTCGTGACCGGGCTCATGGCGGCCCGGCCCGCGCAGGATCGCCGCTACGCTCTTCGCAACAACGAGTTTGCGGTGCATCACCTCGATGGGAGCACCGACCGGCGCATCCTCACGAACGTCGTTGAAATGCGTGGAATCCTCGAAAACACATTTTGCATCACCTTGCCGAATGCTCCGGAGCCCGACGCGGGTCTTGCGCGGATGACGTCGAAAACGGAGTAACATCAATTCTCCGGCGATCGTGCAAAGAACAGGAGCCACAATGACGGACAAAGCGAGAGTGACGGAGATTGTCCCCGACCTGTATGCGATTTCGATCTATGTTCAGGAATTCAATCTCCGGTTCAACCACTTCCTGATCAAGGACGAAGAGCCGCTGCTGTTTCACACTGGCATGAGACAGATGTTTCCAGGTGTGAGAGAGGCGGTCGCACGGATCATCGAACCTTCGACGCTTCGCTGGATCTCGTTCAGCCATTTCGAGGCCGACGAATGTGGCGCGTTGAACGAATGGCTTGGCATAGCGCCACAGGCTGAGCCGGTCTGCGGCCTGGTCGGGGCGCTCGTTAGCGTGAACGACTTTTCTATTCGCCCGGCGCGCGTACTCGCACACGACGAGATTCTCAAGACCGGCAAGTATCGTTTGCGGCTCCGTCAGACGCCGCATGTGCCGCATAACTGGGAAGCCAGCCTCCTGTTCGAAGAGGTCACACGCACATTGCTGTGCTCGGATTTGTTCTCTCATGAAGGAGACGTCGAGCCAATCATCGAATCGGATGTGGTCGAACGCGCAAGGCGCTCGTTGCTCGAAGGTCAAAAAGGACCCTTCTCCAACGCCTATCCCTATACGCCGTTGACGGAATCGATCCTGCACGGGCTGGCCGATCTTCGGCCGACACAATTGGCGCTTATGCATGGGTCCTCGTTCGCGGGAGACGGCGAACAGGCGTTGCGTGACTTGGCGGTCACCATGCGGGAGGTTCTGGGGCCGGCCACAGAGAACCCTAGGAGTTTTCATTCATGAGGAGCTGAGTGAGACGCGCCGCAAGCGATATACGCCGTTGAGCTTGGACGCGAGGTGAGAATGTATCGGATGTTAGCGTTCCGCTTTTTCACAAAGGAGGTCGCCCATGCCAGACACAGTGAAAGCCATCCCAGAGGGCTATGAAGGCGCGACGCCTTATCTCATCATCAAGGGTGCAGCCGGCGCGCTTGAGTTTTATAAGAACGCCTTTGGGGCTTGGGAGGTGATGCGTATGCCAGGTCCCGGCGGAACAGTCGGGCATGCCGAGATCAAGATCGGCAAGGCCATCATCATGCTGGCCGACGAGTTTCCTGACATGAATTGTAAAAGCCCGCAGTCATTCGGTGGCTCGCCGGTGAGCATCATGGTGTATGTGAAGGATGTCGACACATTCGTCAAGCGAGCGGTCTCCTCAGGCGCGAAGGTGATCAGGCCGGTGGCAAATCAGTTTTACGGCGATCGGTCTGGCAGCCTGGAAGACCCTTTCGGACATCAATGGCACTTCGCGACGCATGTGGAGGACGTGCCACCCGATGAGATGGCGAAACGTGCCGAGGCCTTCATGAAACAGAAGGGGGCCGTGTAGGCCATTGCTCACGCGGCTCTGGAGTTGAATGACAGCGTAAGGGGGGAAAGGTGACAGAATACATTACGGAAGCGTTGCTTTGGCTGTTTGTCATGAACGTCGGCATCGCCTTTGGCGCCGGGTTGTTTGAACAGCGAATTATTCTTCCGCAATGGTTCAGCAGGTTGCCGGAGTCTGGACTTCGAGTGGACAGCGAGGCGATGCGAAGGACCGACGCGGGGCGGAAATTATGGGCGTATGTCACGACCGTGCCGTTGACACTCCTCACGCTCACGAGTCTCGCGGTGGGCTGGCAAAACACAAGGTGCGAGGTATGACTGGTGGCTCAGTGCGGCTGCGATTATTCTCGTGGAACGGATCGGAACCTTCTCCTATTTTATTCCCACTGCGCTGAAGCTAATGTGAACTGAATATTCTTGGATGCTGTAAGCATCGATAAGGAGTCGGGAGGATGAAAATTGAGCGTATCCGGATCGATCCGGATCCCTACGAGCCATTTCGCCTTGCGCAGGGCTATCGAGTCGGAGATCTCCTCTTTATCTCCGGTCAGGCTGCGATTGATCAAACCGGTCAGATTGTCGGGGTCGGCGACTTTGAGGCTCAGGCGAAACAGACGTTCGAAAATCTCGACCGCGTTCTACGCGCTGGCGGATCGAGCTTGCGGAACG
>JBBRRN010000385.1:0-4051 GCA_038200685.1 Nitrospirales bacterium | reverse complement strand
TGCCGGTGGTGGCATCAACCAGACGGAGGCTCAGGCCGACCCGACCGACATTGTCGCCTTCTTTGCGCATGTATTCCCAAGAATTGACCCGTACGACCAGAAATGAATCCACGTTCAGCGCTTTTCCCAATTTCACAGCGGAGTCCTTGTCGGACTGACCGGTCATCTCTAGGCGTGAGAAGTAGAACACCAGCGCATCGAATGCTTCCTTCGAGGCTTGGAAAATATCCGTCACATTCTCAGGAGACATCACACGTTCGATGTGGCCGCCTTTGTTTAGGGAGCCCGACAACACCTCTTGAATATCCTCACGTGCGTTGTCGTATTGGCTCGCCATGGGGGGGAGCACAGCAATGGCCTGAGGCCGGAACATTTTCGCCCCTGGTCCTTCCCACACTTCCTGTAGGCCGCCACAGCCGGCGACTAGTAAAAGAAGAAGAGAGAAGATGGCAGCGTGTTGTATATGATGAAAGAGCTTCATAGGTGTAAGTATACCATCAGAATGTTAAAGAAGCAGAGCCAGATACCAGCGCGCCCTTTCCTCGGAAATCATACCCGCCGCCCACATCGAGACGGAACGCATAGAGCCGTAGGCCCAACCCTGCCGTAGGGGTAAATGGTGTCCCTGGGTCTTTCATATTTTTGAAGGCGCCGAGGCGGAATGACATGAATTCAGAGAAGATGGTCTGCTCGACTCCGAGACTCAACACTTGGCTCTTGATGCCGGGAACAAACGTCTTATTCGAGGTGACGTCGACATCTGCCGTCAACGTCAGCGAGGAATAGGGGTTGACAGCGACACCACCTCGAGCCTGGGGCCCGAGTTTCAGCTCTTCTCCACCGGGGACATCAAAAGTTGGTTGATTGAGATCTTTTGCCACCACGCCGAAACGTAACCATGAGGCTGGGCGGTAAATGGCACCCACGTCGATACCGAAGGCAGTCGAGAGTGTGGCTTTCCCAAAGTTGTCGTGAATGGACACGTCAGTTCCCCCGGTAAGGAGGGTGCTCCCTTCGTACGCGGCGCCTTGAATAACTTTCCCCGTCACCCCGAAAGAAAATGTTTTATCGGAAAAGGCGTAGGCATAGGAGAATGCCACCTGTCTGGCCTCTAGCCCGCGAAGAGCCATTTCACCCGTCAAACGCACAGTTGAGCCGTTAAGAGTCGCCGTTGCCGGGGTACTCACAAACCCGCCACCTGTTGCAATGTCAGAGACGTTGAGTCCGAGGGCATGTTCCCCTAGATGCCCCTTGACATAGAGGCCTGCGGATCCATTGATGGATACTGTGGCGCCGTCTCGATTGATCCGGGCGGCGATGTCTTGTGCCCTAGCTTGGTTTGCAGTCGAGATATCATTCTTATTAAAATTTTCGAGGTCGTGGACGGCGTCGGCGATGCCCAGGCGATCGATCACCTGTCCGCCACCTTGAATCCTCACGTCCACGGTCTGCGTCATCGCGAGTCCGGCTGGATTCCAATAGGTGGCTAAGGAATCTGTCGTGATGGCCACGCCGGCCCCGCCCATACCGATGGCACGAGGACCCACCGTGACGAACTCTAGCGCCAGGGCTTGGGCAGGAACCATCAAGCCTATAAAGACCGCAGCGGCACGAAGAGACCGAGAATAAGACATTGTCTCGCAACTCCTTGCACGTAGGGAGAACTTGGTGAGTTTATTGGATGAAGTCGCTCTCGTCAAGACTAGACGCAGTGATGATCTGAATGTAAATTATGAATGAGCGTGACATCGGAACGTGCCGATGAAGAAGGCGGGATGCGACAGGACAGTTTAGACAATTTGTCCGTCCTGCATGTGAACGATCCGGTCAGCTTGAGCAGACAGTTTGTCGTTGTGGGTCACGATCACGAAGGTGGTCCCGCGAGCCTTGTTCAATTCACGCATCATCGCGAAGAGCGCCTCGCCTGTGTGTGTGTCCAGGTTTCCTGTCGGTTCATCGGCCAACACGAGGTCGGGTTTCTGCAAGAGAGCTCGAGCAACTGCCACGCGCTGTTGCTCGCCACCAGACAATTCACCCGGCTTGTGATGTAACCGAGCTCCCAGCCCGACTTCCTGCAATAACGTGATGGCTTCTGGTTCGATATCGGCTGGATTCCGTCTTTGAATCAGCGCCGGCATACAGGCATTCTCGAGCGCCGTGAATTCCGGCAGGAGATGATGAAACTGGAACACAAATCCGATGCGCCGGTTCCGGAAGTCTGCCTGCTCACCTTCCGACATGTGAAACATGTCCTGGCCGTCGAAGTGGACTGTCCCTGTGGTCGGACGATCGAGCGTTCCGATAATATGGAGCAGCGTGCTCTTTCCGGCTCCCGAAGCCCCGACAATCGCAATCAACTCGCCTCGCTGAATCTGTAAATTGACGCCCTTCAGCACTGTGAGGGTCTGCCCGCCCATGGGGAACGATTTGGTCAGACCAGTCACGATGATCACGCCGGCGCTCCAGACTGAGTGAGATGTGCTGAAGGGGTGGGCATGATCATTCGTAGCGTAGCGCGGCCACCGGTTCGAGCTTGGCTGCTTGGAGTGAAGGGAAGACCGTTGCGGCGAAGCTGATCAGAATTGCGGAGCCGGCCACAAGGAGTACATCCATCGCTTGGACATGGACGGGGATCCGCGAGATGTAATAGACCGATGCGTCGAAGGTCCAGAATGTTTGGATCAGCCACAGAAATGCGTAGCCGAGAGGGATGCCGATCGCGGTTCCAGACAGGCCGATAATCAATCCGTTCAGCATGAAAATGCGCCTGATGCTTTTCCTGGTGGCGCCCATCGCCTTGAGGATTGCAATCTCCTTTTGCTTTTCTGTCACGATCATGGTGAGGGTGCTGACGATGTTGAAGGATGCCACGATGGTGATCAACACTAACAACAAAAACATCATCGTCTTTTCGAGCTTGAGCGCCGAGAATAGATTGCGATTCATCTGCATCCAATCGCGCGCCCCATAGGCGAAGCCGAGCGACTGCTCCACGGAACGAGCCGTCTCGTCCGCGTGAAAGACATCCGTGACTTTAATCTCAATGCCCGTCACGGTATGTCCCATGTTGAAAAACTTCTGTGCTTCCGTGAGATCGATGTAGGCCAACGACGAGTCGTATTCGTACATGCCGGATTGAAACAGCGCAACCAGCACGAAGGTGCGGATTTTCGGTACCATACCGATTGCACTGATCGGGCCGGCTGGAGGAGACACTACGTTGACCGTATCACCGACAAAGACGCCGAGCCGCATCGCCAACTCTTTGCCTAGAATGATACCGGGTTTTTCCGTCTCGACTGGCGGGCCATTGGGATTATCGGCCGGTGGCTGTTTCACCTTGACCGGCCTGCTGAGGTCGGCTAATTCTCCGGTCGAGAGATTTTTGGCCAACTCTGTTACCGTCGCTTCGCGTTGCGGGTCAATTCCTCGAATGACAATGCCTTGCACGCCGTTCTGGGTCGTGAGCAAGACCTGCTTGAGCACAAACGGGGTTGCCGCTACGACACCAGGAACGGTTGCGACTTGCTTAGCGACGGGATCGTAATCGTTCATGCCGTCTTTCATCCGATCCTGCACGATGATGTGGGCCGTCGTCCCAAGAATCTTCGCCTGAATATCCTCTTTAAACCCGGTCATGATGCCGACCGTCCCAATCAGGGCCGCCACGCCCAGTGTGATTCCGGCAATGGAGACCACGGTGTTCAATGAGATCGTCCGATTCCGGCGCTTCGCGCGCAGATATCGCAACCCGACAAAGATTTCGAAGGGAAGGGCCACCGTTATTTCTCGGGCCTGAGTTGAGGGAAGAGGACCACGTCGCGGATCGACGCTTGGTTGGTAAAGAGCATGATCAGCCGGTCGATGCCGATGCCTTCGCCCGCAGTCGGTGGCATACCGTATTCCAAGGCGCGGAGGAAGTCTTCGTCGACCAGATGCGCCTCTTCGTCACCCGCCGCCCGCTGTGCGGCCTGCCCTTCGAAGCGCTGTCGCTGTTCCAGTGGATCGTTCAATTCTGAAAAGGCATTTGCGATTTCGCGACCGGCGATAT
>JBBRRN010000384.1:0-4056 GCA_038200685.1 Nitrospirales bacterium | reverse complement strand
CATCCCGCTGCTCTCGGCGAAGGAACAATCCGAGATCAGCCATGCGGTGCGCACGGTGATGAGCGAGGCGGCTTCCCGTGAGGTGCGCAGTCTCTCGCTCATCGTACAAAATCTCCCAGCGACCGGCGACAACAGTGTGAAGTCGCGCCTGAAGAAATGGACGAGGGGACAGCCGCTCGGATGGGCCTTCGATAATCCGACCGATACCCAAGATTTCACGGGCGCGAGCCTGTTTGGGTACGACTATACGGAAATTCTCGACGATCCAGAAATCAGGACGCCGATCATGGCCTATCTGCTCCATAAGACGGAGAGTCTGATTACCGGCGCACCGTTTATCTACTTCATGGAGGAGTTCTGGAAACCCCTGCAAGACCCGATGTTCTCGGAGTTTGCCCTCAACAAACAAAAAACGATCAGGAAGCAATCCGGTCTGGGGGTGTTCGTGACGCAATCGCCGTCCGACGTCCTGGGGCATCCGATCGGCAAAACGATGGTGGAGCAAAGCGTGACCCAGATTTTTCTCCCGAATCCCCGGGCGGATCACGACGATTATGTGCAGGGGTTCAAAGTCACCGAATCGGAGTACCGCATCATCAAGAATCTGGGAGAAGCGAGCCGCATGTTTCTGGTGAAACAAGGACACGGGTCGGCGATCGTCACCTTCGACTTGGGCGGGATGTCGGACATGTTGAATATCCTGTCCGGCACCACAGAAAACGTCGCGTTACTCGACAAGATCCGTGAAGAAGTCGGCGATGAACCGGAAGCGTGGATGCCGCTGTTACATGCACGGATCGCGGCACGGCGCAGCCTCATTCCATGACGAGACGACGAGGGTAACAATGGGCATCGGGACGTTCGTCGAAGGCGCGATCGAGACATCGCTCAATAACTACGTGACGACATACAGTCACGCGGTCATTGGCGTGCTCCAGCCTGTCGCGGTCACCGCCGTGACCAGTTATGTCCTCTGGACTGGCTTCCAGGTGATGCGAGGGGAGGCCCAGGATGCTGTGTCGTCCTTGGTATGGAAGTGGTTTCGCGTCGCGATGATCACCGGTCTGGCCTTGAATGGACCGACCTATCAAGCGATCGTGACGGATGGATTAGAGGGCATCCAAGGGGCCTTCGCCTCTGCGTTTGGGGGAGGCCCCACCGTGGGGGCGACCGTCGATCACATGGCCGCGCCCTTCTACAGTTTGATGGAACAGCTGTTTACCGATGGTAGCGTCGGTCTCGTGCCAAAATTTTCTCTGTATATCGCGGGCACGTTAGCAGCCGTCGCGGCGTTGGCCATGGGGTTCATTGCCATGGGCATCTATCTGGTGGCCAAGGTCTCGCTGGCCATTCTGCTGGCGATCGGTCCCGCGTTTATCTTCTGCGCCCTGTTTCCGGTGACACAACGGTATGCAGAAAGTTGGCTCTCGGCTGCGCTGGCGTCCGTTTTTATCAATGTCCTCATCATGGCCACGGCCAGTTTCATGACGAGCATCCTGTATACCGCCTGTACGCAGATCCTGGCCGGTTACTCCACCACGTCCATTGTCGTCGATACCTGTGGCCTCCTGCTCCTCTCCCTCACCTGTGCCTATGTCTTGATCCACGTGCAATCGTTGGGAGCGACCTTGGCCGGATCGATGTCGTTTGGAAACGCCGGGGGAGCGCTCGCCTCCATGGCGACAGGAGTGGGCCTGCGACACCTTGCTCGGACTCTCGCGAACCTTGGCAGTACGACATCGCCTGCTGGCACCTTGACCAACACCTCAGGCGGCAGCAACGGGAAAGGCCACTCGGGGCCGAGACTCGGGCTTCCGGCCCCGACGACGCCGTCAGGCGCGGATCTCTATCAACGAGGCGTGCTGGATCGAGTCCAGCGCTCGACCTAATCGAAGGGAGTCTCGGATGCGGCGGTTGAAACACATCATCGCTACTGGAGCCTTGCTCACGCTGCTGGTGATGGGCGCGGCGTCCAAGGCAGAGGCGGGGATCCCCGTCATCGATTCCGCCAACCTGGTGCAGTCCGTGATCCAGGCCATCTCCTGGATTCAACAACTGCAGCAGATGCAGCAACAGATTCTCCAAGCCCAGTCGCAAATCGACGCCATCACGGGGTCGCGGAACATGGCGAGCCTGTTTAACAACCTCGCCTTAGCCGGCGTCGTGCCCTCCGATGTCAACGCAGTCTATGGCGCAATTCGTGCTGGTGGGATTCACGGCTTGACACAGGCGGCGCGCATCATCCGCAACAACCGCATGATTTATAACTGCGAAGGAAGAACCGGCGATGCCCTCCGCATCTGTCAGAACATCCTGAACCAGACTCCGCAATCCCAAGCCTACTACGCCAACACCTTTCAGATGTTGGAAGGCCGCATGCACCAGATCCGAGCCCTCACGAACAGCATCGATAATACCGCGGACGAGAAGGCCTCACTCGATCTCCAAGCGAGAATTGCCGGCGAACAAGCCCAGGTCCAGAACGACACCAACCGCATTATGACGATGAAAGCGATGGCAGAGGCAGAAGAAAAGGCGGCGGAACAGGAACAACATGAACGCACCTTGCACATGCTGGCGCCGGGCACGCCTCGGGGCATCGACCGCCTCACCTATCCATAGGCTGACAGACCGAGAAGGATGGGAACCACCATGGCAGACGGAGGCTTCGTGAAGGGAAGCGACGAGCCACAATTCTACGATCAAGGCCGTGAGTGGGAGATGGACCGCCGTCTCCGGCTCGAGCAATCAGAACGGAGGGCCTGGTGGGTCGCCGGGACCGCCTGCCTGTTAGCGCTTGGGTTGGGCATCGGGCTGGCCTGCCTCGCCCCACTGAAATCCACCATTCCCTATGTCTTTACGGTCGATCGGGCGACCGGCAATGTGGAGTTCGTCAGCGCAGCAGACGATCGGACCGTGATGGGCTATCAAGAATTGCTCGATAAACATTGGACGCAGAAATATGTCCTTGCGCGGGAGTCCTACTATTTCCGCCTGCTCCAAGCCGATTACGACACAGTGCTGTCCATGAGTGCCGATGCGGTGGGACGGGACTACGCGAGGCTCTACGACGGACCCCAGGCGCGAGACAAGACACTCGGGTCCGGCATGGAATGGAAGGTCAAGGTCTTGAGCGTGACCTTGAACGCCGATGCAGTCGGGTTCAAGGCCACCGTGCGATTTGAGAAGACCCCCAAGCGGGCGGAAGCCGAGGCTTCGGACCCACCCCAATATTTCATCGCCACCCTCGCCTATGAATACCGTACGTCGATGAAGGGACAGGAAAAAGATCTCATTCAAAATCCATTGGGCTACAAAGTGACGAGTTACCGGGTGGATGCGGAACTCGGCACGGTCATGCCAACAGTCCCGATGGCCATGCTCGAACGCTCGTAGGAAGGGCATCATGAACGGAATCACTATGCGGCGGGTCTGGTGCGTCATCATGGTCGTGATCGTGCCGACGGTCTGGGCCAACGCGGCGGAACTCCCGGAGCCAGGCGCACTCGATCAACGGGTCCGTTACGTGACCTACAAACAGGATGACGTCACCATCATTCACGTGAGCCGTGGGGTGATCACCCGCATCGTCCTCGGGGAAGACGAACAGATCGTCGTCGCCGCGACGGGCTTCCAGGGTGATTGTGCCAAGCCGGAGGCGGAATGGTGCATCAGGGCTGATGTCGGCACGAATCACGTGTGGGTGAAGCCGAAGGACCATGCCACCCATAACAATCTCGAAATCCGCACGGATAAGCGGGACTACAGTTTGGAGTTTCAGGTCCTCCCTGATCACAAGCTGGGGCGGCTGCGCAAGTCCTCCGACAAGCAGAGCCTCGAAGAGGCCATGTATCGGGTGATCTTCCGCCATTCGCTCCCACTCCCGGACCCGCAGACTGTCACGGCGATTAATGCTGGTCTGGATCACGCCAAACACGTTCGCGAGGAGCAACAAGCCGTCGTCGATCGGCTCGCCGCCTTTACGCCGGAGCCGAAGAACTGGGCCTATTCGATGGAAGTCGTCCCAGGATCGGATGAGATCGCTCCGGCGCTCGT
>JBBRRN010000383.1:0-4096 GCA_038200685.1 Nitrospirales bacterium | reverse complement strand
TACAGCTGATATTGAATGGCAGACACACGATGTCGCCGACTTTGACCCGGGCTACCGCGTTGCCGATTTCTAGTACCTCGCCGAGGTTCTCATGGCCGAGAACTTTCCCGGCCTCGACGTTCGTGCGTCCTTCATACATGTGCAGATCGGAGCCGCAGATGTTGGTCGTGGTGATTTTCACCAATACGTCCATCGGATGCTCGATCCTCGCGTCCGCTACCTCCTTCACACTGACATCTCTGGGCCCGTTGTACACGGGAGCTTTCATGGAAGTCTCCTCTGCACCCATCGATAGGTCGGGGGTTCGCCAGGTGAATGGCATAGCTCCCTGGCGCCTCTGGCTGAGATCAATCAGTGCTAGCGTTCCATTGAGCCGGTCTTACCGGAATCGATGGTGGAATCGGGTATGCGACCAGATTCATTTCAATGACCTGCCTCTCTCCCTTGAGCCGAACGAATTGAAAGCGCGAGATTCTGCTCGTTCATGCTGGCTTCGATGCGATCTCCTTGGCTGATCACACCGGACTTCTGGGTGGTGCTATCGGTACGCAACCGCACTTCTTTGCCATCCTGCCCCTTCACAAAATATGTATTGCCTTCGACACGCAACACTTCGCCCATGATCGTTTTGCCGCTTTTTGACTGGTCGCCCGCCATCTCATCGCTCATTTGTTTTTCGCCAACTTCCTGCCCACCTTGCCTCCTATCAGATTGGTCCGCTTTCATTTCGTCTTGGTTTGACTGATCGCCCTTCATCTCGTCACTCATTTGTTTTTCACCGACTACCTGACCGCCTTGCCTCCGATCAGATTGGTCCGCTTTCATTTCATCTTGAACCGCCGCATTATCTGCCTGCGCGGCATTGGACAGGCCCAGGCAGAGCAAGACACTACACGACATAACGCCGATGACTTTATGAATAGATATCATGGGAGCCTCCTCGGTTAGATGTACACGGATAGATATACCTATACGCCCCCTGGAGAGTTTGCAGGCCTAGGAAGCTGCCTAGTATTTTGGCGACGAGCCTCCCAGGCTAGAAACAAGACAAGCGGTTGAGAACCACACTACCCTGATGATATGAAAGGGGTCCCGTCATGACCTCTCGGGACACTCGAAGGACTTCCTTGGCAATCAGCGAATTTACCTTGTAAAGGACAAAATGAAATGAGCACCGCTCAGCGTGGCGAAGGGTTGCGAGGAGGTTCCTTAGGGCCGCCAGGCTTGGGTTTCTCACTGGCAGAAAGACCCGTTTCTGGATCGATCGCCATCTTGGGGTCGACAATGGGGGGGATAACGGCCGAACGAGGATCAGGAATCGTCTGAGGGCGTCGTTCAATACCTGGATCTATGCGTGAAGGAGGGGGCGCAGTCGATCCTTGAGGATTCTCGGGACGTGATCCTAACGGCGGAGGAGGAGCCGGATTGACATCTGCTGACCATGCCACGGAAAGCCAAAGGGCGATTATCAAGGGGGTCAAGTAGAGGAAGATCACCGTTGTTCCTAAAGCCTTCATCACTATCCCTGAAAGAAGGCCGCTGGAATCTCGGACGGGGAGGGCGGTCAATCCGCGAGCGCGTATCATCTCATGCGCATCGATAAGCAAGTCGCTCTCTAAGCAATAGGCCGGATTATAGGTCATCACCTCTTGAATGGCTGCTGACCGGGGCACGTTCGCCAGAGCAATATCTCGGTCGCAGAGCGTACCGACAAGTGTACTCCCGTTACAGACTAGGAGAGCGCCGACGTCCAACAATCTCATCAATCGCACCGCTTCGGCGATCTCGGTCAACGGGGTGACGACACTCACGGAACGACTCATGGCGTCTTTGACGCGGGTGCATTCGCATGGAAGGACTCCCCATTGTTCGTCTTCGGTGGATTCGAGATAGATACCCGACCGCCTCCGTCCTCCCATTCTCATGGGTGGGCGATCGTTGCTGGAAGGTTTTGACGGCGTGACAGTTCTTGGTAGTCGCAAGTTCTCGTTCTTGTCCATTGCGCAGTTCCTAATTCTTCATTGTCCGTTGCCGAAATACACATCGATCCACTTGTAGAACTCCATATGGTCTAGACTACTGTGCTGGACAGCTCCGTAACACTGGATGAATCCCTAGTTTCAGTTGAAGGAGTGTTGTGCCCCCTCAACTTCTGGACAGGGAGAGTCCCTCAGTGGGTGACTGTGTATTGCCCGCGAGATGAAATCTTCCACGCTAATGGACATGAGATTCTAGAGCTATGCCGTCTCGATCTCCTTTCCCGGAGCTAGGGTAAACCACAGTCGATGTTGCCTGGTGATGTGATATCATCTGGACCATCAGTCCCTGTTAGGCCGATGGCCCTGTGCATCGGTGAACACAGCGTTTCGGAGAGGTATGTACCAACCGCGGGTCTTCATTGCCGATGATCACCTCTTGGTGTTGGAAGGGTTTCGGCAGTTACTTGCCGATGACACGCGTATTGTCGGCACGGCTCATAGTGGGGCGGAACTTCTCGAGAAGGCCCCGAGGTCGGCCCCTGACATTGTGTTGTTGGACATTTCAATGCCCGACACGAACGGGTTTGATCTCATCCCGTTGCTCAAAGAGAAACTGCCCCAAGTAAAAATCATTCTCGTGACGATGCTCAGCGAGCCGTTCTATGTCAGCGAAGGGTTTCGAAAAGGTGCGAACGGCTACGTCCTCAAACAATCCGCTTCGACCGAGTTGCTGACCGCTATCCGCACGGTGATGAGCAACTGCCGTTATGTGTCCCCTGAGGTTGCGGCAGATGTCCGGGAATCGATCGAGCAACCGTGGAGCCGCCCCGATGGATACCACGTCCAATTGACACCGCGGCAACATGAGGTCTTGGGCATGCTTGCCAATGGTGTTCCTACACATACGATTGCCACAACGATAGGCATCTCCGTAAAAACGGTGGAGTTTCATAAGGCGGGGATCATGAATAAGCTCGGCATCAAGACCATGGCCGAGTTGACGAGGTTTGCGTTGGCACAGGGACTGACCGAGCTCTGATGCTCAATTATCCGACCCTGCCGGGAAGGGGTTCGATGAAGCGGCCTTGATTAGTTGGGGTGGACGTTAGTCGTCTGAGAGACCTCTGGCGTGTCAATGAGCCCGAGAGAGATGGCTTGTTTCGTGAGCTCGGCCGTGCTGCGGACGCCGAGTTCCTTCGAGATTCTGGCCTTGTGAAATTCAATGGTTTTCACCGTTACGTTAATCGCAGACGCAATTTCCTTGTTAGATTTGCCTTCCGCGACCAGTTGCAGAACCTCCCTCTGTCGTAGACTTAACATTACGACTGGAGTGCTTGTCGGAGGCTTCGGCGTCTGAGTGGTCGTTTCCAACGCCTGGTTGACCATACCCTGCGTAACGACCGGGGAAATGTACATGCGGCCCTGCAGGACTTCATTCACCGCAAACAACAACTCATCCGCAACCGAGGTTTTTAAGACGTATCCTCCAACTCCGACACGAAATGCTTCGTTCACAAAGTGCTGCTCCGCGTGCATTGTCAGGATGATGATCTTGACTTCCGGGCAGGACTTCTTCACATGCCGACAGGCATCCAGTCCATTCAACAGTGGGAGAGAAATATCAACCACTGTCAGGTCAGGGCGAAACTTCTCAACCGCCTCGATAAAACTGCGTCCATCTGCGGGTGTTGCTACCACGCTATATGCTTTCTCGAGGATTTTGACGATGCCTTCGGCAACTAGGCGATGATCATCGGCCACGATGATTCTGGGCTTCACGGCAACAATCCTTTCATGCAATGTCTGGTAACTGATGAAAACCGCTCACGTGGCAGTCGGTTAAATTTCACTATACAATGATATCGGTGCCTCTGTCACCACTCCAGATATGATGGTAGGGATAAGTCTCGTTCGCGCGTCGGAAGAAGCTAAAACATTTTTCTTTACTTGATAGATCCCCTCGCCTTTACCAGGCGGGGTTCTCTCGGAATTCAAGCTGCGCTTGTCCCACGTCTTCCTGACCTTGTTTCGGCACGTATCGCCGAATGATCTCTTCGGTAATCCCCACCGTGGACACAAAGTACCCCTTTGACCAGATTCCGCCGCGATCCCAATAC
>JBBRRN010000382.1:0-4117 GCA_038200685.1 Nitrospirales bacterium | reverse complement strand
CGGACTGCCGTCATCAATCAGATTCGGGGCCTGTTGGCCGAGTACGGGTTGGTGATGGCGCAATCCCCGGAGAAGGTCCGGCCTGCTGTCGTCCGGTTTCTAGATAACGCGGCGTCGGGGTTGACCGCGTTTGCGCGAGAGACCTTCTCCGAGTTGTCTGAGCAACTGCGGGATCTCGACTCGCGCATCAAGCGGGTGACGCACCGCGTGGAGGGCGTGTACCGAGTGCATCCAGTCTGCCGGAAACTGGCCGCGGTACCGGGGATTGGGCCGTTGACGGCCACGGCGCTCCTGGCGACCGTCGGTCAGCCTCAGGCGTTTCACAACGGCCGGCATCTGGCGGCGTGGTTGGGGCTGGTGCCTCGGCAATATTCCAGTGGAGGAAAGGAGCGCTTAGGCGGGATTTCGAAACGCGGGAGTCGGTATGTGCGGACGCTGCTGATTCATGGGGCGCGAGCCGTCGTGCAGCGTGCCGAGCGGAGGGTTGATACGCAGGGGCGGTGGCTGTGGGCGCTCAAATGCCGCAAGGGCACCCATGTCGCCGCGGTGGCCTTAGCCAACAAAAACGCCCGGGTGATCTGGGCCTTGTTGGCCCATGATGATGTGTATCGACAACCTGCCTAAGTGCAGGTAAGGGGCGAACCGGTCTTCACGAGGAGAGACGAGCCGTATCACAGAAGGATTCACACCGAGGAGTGCAGCGCGGAGCATCCGTGATGACACCACAGGGACACCCGGCGCGTTCAAACCCTGGACAAATTATCGGCCCGGACGAGGCCGTTGTGCTCATGAGGAGAACGCGCGCGTATGGCATCAAGGCCCGGACACATCGGTTGTCCATCGAGAGGCCAGATATATACACGCAGCCCTGCATCGTGGTTCATCGCGTAACACCCGCCGTTGCACCGGAGGCTGGGTCCATATATAAATTTGTGCTGAAAATCTTCACGAAAAACTGAACTGTATAGAAGCGATGGAATCAGTAGAATTCCAACAAACCCATGATTTGCAACGATAAACGGGAAAACCTTCGCAACATCGAGCGGTTCGAATCATTGGCCTTGTGCCACTCTTAATCAGCGGGCCGTAACTCCTCCGCGTGTTGAATCCATCGACATTAAGATCTCGATATAGCGGTGCTGTGCCTGCAATGAACAGTGGGGGGCCTTTGCAGTCGAGACGAAGCGAGGCAAAGAGAACCAATGATGATATGTGAGGTTTGTGACAGAGGTGGTGAGGACGAGCCAAGTTCAGGGCCAGACGAAGATCACGGGGCCAGCTGCCTTATATGGCGTGGGGCTTCTCCGGACTGATGCGAGTTTCTCAGGACCTCTTGGAGCGCTGTTTAGAGGCCATCGATAGTTACCGGTTTCTGAAGCGACGCGGCTGCCCCCGCGCGGCAAGCTTGCTCAATCACGGCTTTCAGGTCGCGAGCGGTCAGGATGATTACGGGAATGGTTGAGAGTAACTTGTGATCGACTGTTGTACGAGACTGACGGTACCCCGTCGCATCTCAGGCAACTCGCCAGACTGTGGGGAAATCGAGATTCAAGTGGATCTTTCCTTGTCCTTGGCGAAGCCCTAGAAGGGGGTTTTCTTTCTAGGCCTGTGGGGCGCAGTGGAACAGAAAACCGGGTTACGGTTGACGGTCGGCAAGCGCCTACGATGCCAGACATCAAGAAAGACGGGCTGCACGCCCTCGTCGCCGTGCAAAACCAACCGTTTTTGCAACGCTCGCACGGAGGTGTGATCTTTGTGCTTTTCCACGAACAAAAAGGCATTGCATCACATCTTTAATCGCAATACGATTTCGCAATACCACACTCACAGATAGTGCTAATTTCCTGCGGACAACTGCGCATTCGACGAGGGATTGTCGTGATGTGGAAAGGCCTGTTAACCCGGTTTTCTGTTCCACTGCACCTCGGACCCCGATTTGAAAAAAGCTCGTACCCTGCTGCAATCAGGACAGTACGGAAAAAATGAGGTGGCGAAAGAATTAAAAGTTAATCGTTCAACCTTGTATCGGGCATTGGCGAAAGAAGAAGCAAGCGGATGAGTCAGATAAGTAATGATTACTAATCATTATACTGTATAGTTTGGTCAGGAAAGAGCAACGTTTATTGAATGTCCCTGCACCCGTCACCGGCCTCTGCGCTCCGTGCACCGGTCGTTAGAGCCGGCCCGTCAGGGCCAGGATGATCAGGATCAGGAGGATGAGGCCGAGTCCCCCGCTGGGGCCATACCCCCAGTTGGTACTGTGGGGCCACGTGGGCAGGACGCCCACGAGCACCAACACCAGTATGATGATTAGGATTGTACTCACCTCATGTCTCCTTTGTTTGCGGGTTCGCCCCGCGCGTCTCAACTGTGACGATCCACTCCGTCATCAGGTCTTCTTCTCGCACGACAGCTGCACCACGCTCCCGCTGCATGGTCGTGTGCCCGGCCCGACCTTCATGCCGATCAGGGCACTCCCTTTCAACACCCCGTTCGTGTCGAGCGCCCTGAGGCATTGATAGTCGAGCATCAGGTCGATGGATGCATGGATGATCGGTGGGACGGCACGATTGTCACACATACGCACGGCGTTCCACGGGTGGATGGAGCGTGGAATATAATAGCCCACCCACCCTGGTCGGTCTCACGGGCAGTATCTGGATCTCTTTGCTTCGCTATTTATTCCCATAGTGTTCGACATGGGCCTTCGCCGCTTATGTCTCCGCATCGATCGCCTGTTGGCTATGGCCCTGCGCGAGGTGGGCGTGGTGCGCCGCTTTCTCGTGAGTGTCCGCTTCATGATGCTTCGCCGCTTCCTTGTGATGACGCGCAGCGTGCTCATGATGTTCAGCGGCTTTCTTATGATGGGCTGCGGCTTGTTTTGACATGGATTCCTCCTGTGAATGGTGAATGGTTCTTGACACTATACCGGAACGTCCTGGTGCGGGGTGGTCATAATTGCTCACTTTGGAACATAGATTTTGCATCAGCCGGTTCTCGTGCAAACGAGCAGACCATGTGACCGGAATTTCCAGTGCGCGAAGGAATTTCAACCGTTCCAGCAGGAGAGAATGTTCGTCGGATTGGCCGCGCCCAGCGACTGCCGCACACAGCCACCAGCGCGGCGGGGTTGTGCAGTAGAGGAGTTACGTTTAGGTTTACGTTCCCCTCGTCAGAATCACGAGGAAGGACAGAGGCATCATCCGTCATGGAGTCACCATAATTAACATCCGAAATAAACGGTACATCTTCGCCTGCATAGGTAAGCCCAACGGCGGGTTTGTTATGCTCAAGCGTCTTGTCGCGACCGATTGTCCCATGCTAAAGTAACGTGTACTCACGGTGCCTTATCGTCTAGGAGGTAATCATGGCTGAGAAGACCTGTGCCAATCCTCAATGTAAATGTTCCGCCTCAGCGGGAAAAGAATTCTGCTCTGACGCATGCCGGAATATCCGCACAGAGGGAAGTGCTTGCCCCTGCAACCATCCGGGCTGTCAGGCAACCAAGTAACTGTCCCGCCTAGCGTTCCATTTCCTTCTCTGCAACTGGCGGCTGCACTGCGCCCATGTCTTGGCCCGCCAGCAGCGTAGGTGCAAAAAATTACTCTATGGAATCTTTTTGGGGTCTGGGACGCAGTGGAACAGTCAACCTGGTGAATATTCATTGATCTAAGAACCGTCATAAACTCCGTGTAATTTCAACAGCATGCATTCCTTAGCGTATGAATTCTCAGCTACGCTGCTGGTACCCCAGGTTCTGAAACCACATGCGAGCGAAGGACTTCAGTTCGGCTTTGAGCCGCGTATTGACGTGGGTTTTCTGGCCGGCCGCATCATAGCGATACGCTTCCTGAAACAACCCCATATAGTCGTTCTGGAACGACAGCGGTTTGGCTGCGAACGGCTCGCCGTGGGTGAAGAGTTCAAAGACCATTTCAGGATCACGCATCAGATCGCCGTGTTGCTCCCCATAGTGGCAGATCGCGATCAGACAGTTGCCTTCAGCGGAGTGGCCGATGTGTTCAACGGACAGAGGCATATAGCCGTTGACGGTGAAGCGGACGGCGGTATCGCTGTCGAGCAGCTGAGCGAGGACGGTAGCGAAGTATTGATAGAT
>JBBRRN010000381.1:0-4123 GCA_038200685.1 Nitrospirales bacterium | reverse complement strand
GCGGAGGTGCACGAAGCAGGAGGACAGAAACGCATCCACCAACCCGTCCAGCTTGAACGTGCGAATCCGATGGGCATTCAGTTCGCGCCCTTCGTTGCTGACCACGACGATCTTCAGCCCGTACTGGACCTTGAGCTGAGCAACCAGCTTGATCATCTCGGGATACGGTTGCGATTGCGCAAACATGAAGTCCCGAAACTGGGTCCGGGTGAATGGCCGCTTTTGGTAGAAGACCACTCGATCCAAATAGTCTTTCAGCGTGAGCTTGCCTTCCTCGTAGGTGGCGAAGTTCAGCCGATGCCGATCCTCCAGCTCGGCCCACTCCAGCTTGAAATGCGTCGCCGCCCGTTTGCGGGCATGATGATCCCACCCGTTGGTGAGCAGGACGCCGCCGATATCCAGAAACAGGCAGGTGATGGCCGGTGTGTTCTTCATCGTCTGTTCTTCCATCGATCGAATCATCGCGCCCAGAGAATTCGTGCACCTTCCAGTGGAATCGCCACGCCATTGCGGTGCGGAATCACTTGCGCCGCAGAGGTACAGGTCTGTTGTGATGCGAAACCTCCCCGGCTAACGCTCCACAACTCAACCCATTGCCTCCCTCTCCTGTTCGCTTTTCTTTTCTCCGCGTTACCAATTGCTGCTTTGAGTGCCGTCTCGCCTCAGTCGAGCTGATTGGCCTTTGCCATCGACCGACCTGCGCTGCGAAGGGACTCGGGACAGTCCAACCGCCCGGTGTGAATTTCGATGAATACGAGGCCATCCGTTGTACCAGCCTTCCCGAGTGCATCTTCCAGTTCCCCTTCCGTGCGGACATCAAGGCCCAGCCCTCCTCCGAATACGTCGACGAGCCTGTGGTAGTGCCAGGGCTGGATATCGTTGTAGGGGCGATCACAGATCACACGTTCGATCGTATATCCGTCATTATTGAGGAGAAAGATGATCGGCTTGAGATGGTTCCGGATCATCGTCGAAAGGTCCTGGCACGTCACTTGGAAGGAACCGTCACCCACAAACAGCACGGTCTGCCGAGCCTCCGCGGCCATACTCGCGCCCAGGGTGGCTCCGACCGTATAGCCGATCGATCCATAAAAGGTCTGCCCTATGAACGTCACTCCGTCAGGCATGAGCATCTCCGCGGCACTGAAGAGGGATACGCCTGTTTCAGCAATGACGATTGAATCGTGTGTTATAAAATGGCTCATGCGGTCGAAGAAACGCTTAATGGTCAGCGGTGTCGTCGCCTCAGGCCGGTATGGTTCCGTAGGCCGGTGTACGCAGCCATGGGTGGCACATTGAATGTCCAGGGTTTCCGGCTCTCGACGTGAAAGCTTTTCCGTCAGCCCCAGGATAAAATCGTGGAGAGACACGTCCCTGTAATAATGATGTTTGATCTTCACGGAGTGCATGTTGGCACTGATCGTCTTTGAGTCGTCGAGGTGCATTGTGAAACCGCCCGTGTTGAGATCGGTCATCAAGGCCCCCAGTTGGAGCACGCAGTCAGCGGACTCGACCCGCTTCCATACATAGTCGCGACTCCGATCTCCCTCAAAGAGGCCAATGAATTGTGGGTGGTGCTCTGAAAGAACGGTCTTCCCCAACATCATGGTGACATAGGGGAAGCCCGTTTTATCGAGAAAACCGGCAAATGCCGGTTGCAGCTTGAAGCGGATTAACTCTACGTCGGCGATCACCACTGGTTTCTGTGCCTGATCCAACATTTCAAGCGCTTCTTTGATCGCCTCCCCGAGCGCTTCCTGATCACTATGGGCGGGAGTCGGAAAGAGGAACGCGTTCGGCCGATGACATTTCATCATCACCACGTCCGAGGGCAAGCTGATGTAGACCGGTTGCTGGTGAGAAAGACACGCCGACAACACCCGGTCGATCTCGGCCGGGGCCGTGTCACCCGAAGCGAGCTGGGTTGAAGCAGCCGTAATTTCCTCATAGATCCTCAAAGGAATTTGATAATCGCCCAAGGTGTGATGCAACAGCGGCCTCGTGCTGAAATTCGCCGTCGCAGGCGAGCCGGTGATCACCACCACCGGCACTCGTTCGGCGAATGCTCCCGCCACGCCATTGATGGCGCTTAACTCTCCGACACCATAGGTTGAGGCAAAGGCCCCGATGCCCCGAATACGGGCGTAGCCGTCGGCGGCATAGGCCGCGTTGAGTTCATTGCATGTCCCGACATACTTCACATCGCTCTTCATGACCTGGTTGAAGAACCCCAGGACAAAATCTCCCGGCACGCCAAAGAGATGATCCACCCCAATCTCTTTCAGCCGGGTGAGCAGATATTCCGCAACCGTGGTCTCTGAATTGATCATAGTGCGACACTCCTCATCTCGTTATTCAAATACGGTGGAGAGAAAATCAACGAATCCGTACACCCGTCCAATTTGGACTTGCGAACCCGATAGGCATCCAGTGAGCATCGCTGGTCCGCGTGAGTCTCCCGCGGCGTCATTATTTTCCATAGGCGCTTGATTGTGGTTGTTACGGTTGGCTGCGCGGCAACCAGGACAGGTCCTCCGTCATGACATAGTTACCGATGGCCAGCAGCATCAACACCATGCCGACCCAGAAATACCAATGATGATGCAGACGTCTCCAGTAGGGACGATGAAGGTGCCCTTCCTCAATATTCTGCCATTTGTTGTGCTGGCGATCGTGTCGGGTTTGGCTCATGGGATTCCTTCCTTCTCAAACCTTCTGCCTTGATCATGTGGACGGCCTCGCCACGAGAATGGCGCTGGTCCGCGCGCTGAGGTGGTACGCCTGCGAATGGTCCAAGGGCGGCTCATCGCCCGTACCGACTACGTCTTGTGGCGCGTCGTGACCGGTATCTACAGCGCAGTGCCATCGGGTGCCGGTTGGCATGGGTGGCAGGTGAAACGCGGCTGCCTCAGTGCTGGCATTGAATAGCAGGCACAGTGCGCGCTGCTCATCTTCGTGGATCAGGCAGGCCAGCTGCTTTTCTTTCGGATCAGTCCAGTGTGGCAAGCCGCCCTGCGGGCCGACCCAATGGATCTCGGCATCCGTGTAGAACTGCTCCTGACTCAGAATCGGGTGCGCTCGCCGAAAGGCGATCAGGCCACGGGTAAAACGGTAGATCTCCTGGTGCTGTTCCAGAGCGGTCCAATCGTACCAACTGGTCTCGTTGTCCTGGCAATAGGCGTTATTGTTGCCGCCTTGCGTGCGGCGACATTCGTCGCCGCACAAGAGCATCGGCACGCCGCGCGAAATGAACAGCGTGAGCAGGAAGTTCTTGATCTGGCGTGTCCTGAGGGACTCGATCTGACCATCCGCCGTCTCACCTTCCACGCCGTAATGCTCGCTGAGATTCTCGTTGGTCCCATCGTGGTTGTGTTCCCCGTTGGCCTCATTGTGCTTCTGTCGATAACTCACCAGATCATTCAGCGTGAAGCCGTCGTGACAGGTGACGAAATTGATGCTGCTCTCAGGGCCTTTTCCGGACTTGGCGTAGATGTCAGCGCTCCCGCAGATGCGGCTGGCAAACACACCGAGCATCCCCTCATCGCCGCGCCAGAACCGTCTGACGTCATCACGGTACTGACCGTTCCATTCGGCCCAGCGGCGTTCGGAGAAACTCCCCACCTCATAGGCTCCGGCGGCATCCCACGCTTCGGCGATGATCTTCACGTTTCTCAAGATCGGGTCCTCGGCGATCCGCTCAAGCAGCGGAGGATTGGGCAACACGTTGCCGGAACGTCCCCGACCGAGCACCGACGCCAAGTCAAACCGGAATCCATCGACATGCATCTCGACCACCCAGTGGCGCAACACGGATAGAATATGGTCCCGCACCACGGGATGGTTGGCATTGATGGTGTTGCCCGTCCCCGTGTAGTCCTTGTAATAGCGTTTCTCGTCCTTCAGCATGTAGAAAATCGCGTTATCGATTCCGCGGAAACAGAGCGTTGGCCCCAGCTCGTTCCCCTCAGCCGTGTGATTGAACACCACGTCCAGAAACACTTCGATGCCAGCGTTGTGGAGGGCCAGCACCATGTCCTTGAACTCCAGTGTTTGTTGACCCACGCCGCCCGCACTGCTGTAGGACGCCTTAGGCGCACAGAACACCACGGGATCGTAGCCCCAG
>JBBRRN010000380.1:0-4138 GCA_038200685.1 Nitrospirales bacterium | reverse complement strand
TCCACACCGCCACCATCATGAAAACCAGTCTATGCATCGCCCTTCCTCCTTGCGTCGGTTTAGCAGGTTGCCATGAGTAATTGTTCTCAGAATTAAAATATCGTTGCACAACCTTGAGTGTAGCCGGTCATTCGCCATTGGCAAGTGAATCGACAATTTCGACATCGCTCGAATTTCAAACCGTCACGGCTATGCGAGTCGTGGCAGGACAAGTGAACCTTCAGCTGGTCACAGCCATCGCTGGACTCTAGCAACATGCATGCCGACACAAGAATTTGAAAGGGACGACCGTTTCCGACCCTATCGGTTCAGGTGCCACATGCTGTTAAAACAACAACACACGCAAATGCTATCGATAGTCATGATCCTGGCAATCATCTTCGCGTTTGTGCACAGTTGTGCATCGCCGCCGAATCTTGACTTCTTTGGGCAGGTTCATCCTTAAACGACGAATCCGTCTGAGATACGATCGTGCGCATGAATCAATTCATGTTCCCCGCACGGTGACAGGGGATTTCTTGTTTTGTGGATCCATCGTATATCCTTGACAAAACCCAAACCTCTGCTAAACCTGAATGGAACGGGTATGTATTGGCCACAATAAAGAATCTTGGATAACATCCCCTGACCATCAACAAGGGACAGCCCTCAATCATGCCGGCAGTGATCGCGGCAAAATGAACGCCTGAGAAACCGTCTCAAGAGGCAACATTCACTAGGAGGTGCCGCCATGTTTCGGAACCTGAAGATCGGACGCAAACTTATATTACTCGGAGTCGTGTTCAGCGTACCGGTCGCTGTGCTGCTGTTCTTACTCATCAAGGAGCAAAACATCGCGATCGACTTCGGCGAGAACGAACGCAGGGGTGTCGAATACATCAATCCGGTTCGACACCTGCTCCATGACATTCAGAAGCATCAAGTCGCGTTTCTCAACGGAGCGGCTGAAGCCTCTGTTCTGGAGAAGCAGATCGGAGAGGATATTCGATCGGCACAGGAAATCGATGGTCGTTATGGGAAAGATTTAAAAACAACCCACGGCCTTGCTGGATTGGCGGAGAAATGGGCCACGACAAAATCCTTGATTCTTCGCAGTTCCAGCAATGCCAAACCTGAAAATATCAACTCGGCGTATGACGATATCGTCGGGAAGTCAATCCTCCCGCTCATCGTTCAGGCCGGGGATACCTCGCAGCTTATCTTGGACCCCGATCTCGATAGTTACTACGCGATGGACAACGTCGTCCTCAATTTGCCCGCCCTTGGGCAATTGATTGCGCAGACCAACGCGCACGTCGCCGACCTGATTCTGACACGTGAAAACATGGAATCTAAGAAACAACTTATATCTTTCCTTTTGGCGAGGATCGAGCCGACAATGGAGCGGCTCAGTACCGGACTCCAGACAGCCATTAATGAGAATCCTTCTTTACGCGGCAAGCTCTCTCTTCCACTTCGTTCACACGTCGAAGCGATGAAGGCCTTCGACGATACGATCCGACGCCAGGTTCTTGACGCGGGACCAAGTGACTTCGCAAAAATCGATCTGAAGTCCATGAGTGCGAACGGATTGAAAACTCTTGAGTCCAATTATGCGATGTATGACGTCACGGCAGGCGTTCTTGACGATCTGCTCGCAAACCGCGTCGCCAGATTTAATCAACGGCGGGCCTTTTCTCTGATCATCGCCGGAGTCAGCGTTTTGTTCGCGTTGTTCTTCATCGCATCAATCGGGCGCAGCATCAGCAAACCGCTCGCCGAGCTCAAAGAGGTAACGGAGCGTATCAATAAGGGAGATTTGAGCACTTCTGCCGATATCGATCGGCGCGATGAAATTGGCCAGCTGGCGGGAGCGATCAATCGACTGCAAAAAACTCTACAAGGCGGCGGTAAAATGAAGGCTGCCTAGAAACCATGCTTACGGAATTGTGTGAAGAAGCTCCCCGCAACAGCCTACTCCGCCTTCGTAGCCACTTCGGCTGCGAAGGCCGGACGCTGCAGGTGTCTTTCAAAATTCTCCGAAAAACACCGACTCTTGAATTCAGTTTATCCCTATTCTCATAAATCTCACGCTGCCAGCTGGTCCTCCAGACCTGTCGGCCATCAACTAAACCGGTTTCCCCCTGTCACTCATTCTCGTATAGACTTTGTGAAACTAATCATCGACGCCTGTCTTCATCGACCTTCACACAATGGATAGATTGCGTCCATATTCACAAACTTTTCCAGGTGATCAGCCCAGCGATCCAACTCAGCACTCAATTGTGTCGTGACAAGGTCAGACTCATGAAGCGAAATGGGTACGAGCCCCTTCCGAGCGCGCGCACGGTTCAACCAGCCCCGGCGGAACGCTGCTTGATCGAACAGGCCATGAATGCTGGTACCCCAGACACGACCATTCTCACTGGCCGCGCCTTCATCGCCCAGCACGGTGCCTACTGAGAGTTCAGACGCTTCGATGCGAAAACACGGGTTGACGGCTCCCCGACTGGTGCGCCCCATGTGGATTTCATATCCACGGGTTAGTGCGTATGGCTCCACGCCGTGAAGCAGCGATCTGGCATGAACTTGCCTGCAGATCTTCGGCGCATCAAGCTCCGTCCGCACATCCAGAAACCCTAACCCTTTTGAAGTTCCTCCACGCTCTAATCCCTTGGGATCGGAAATCGATTGCCCAAGCATCTGGTACCCCGCGCAGATTCCAATCAGCTCGCCACCCCTTTGCACATGCGAATCTACGGCAGCCGGGAATCCAGCGGTCACAAGATAGTCAAGGTCTTCGAGGGTATTCTTGCTCCCAGGAAGAATCACCACATCGGCTCCTCTGAGATCCTCCGGAGAAGCGGCAAACCGGAGCGCCACATCCTTCTCAGCGGCCAGCACATTGAAATCTGTGAAGTTGCTCATTCGGAGCAACAACACCACGGCCACGTTTGTGAGATCCGGCTTAAACTGAATCGATCGTTCTCGATTGATCTCGAGGCTGTCTTCCTGGTCCAGCCGGAGCCCACGGAGAAAAGGAACGACTCCCAGGACCGGAATACCGGTACGCGACTCAAGCAAGCGGGTGCCATCCTCAAATAGGCGACGATCTCCACGAAACTTATTTACGATGACCCCACGTACACGTCGGCGCTCATGCGGGGCCAGTAGGTCGAGCGTCCCAATGATCTGCGCGAAGACCCCGCCACGATCGATATCCGCCACCAGCACCACTGACGCATCGGCCAACTCGACAACAGGCCAGTTTACGATATCTCGATCACGAAGATTCATCTCGGCAGCGCTCCCCGCCCCTTCAATCACGATATACTCGTACTCGCCGACTAGTCGCGCATAACATTCTCGAACAATGTCAAAGAGTATCTTTTTCCGCTCAAAATATGCGATCGCATCCAATGCCTCGTAGACCTTTCCTCTTACAATCACCTGAGAACGCGAATCCGACTCAGGCTTCAATAGAATCGGGTTCATATCCACCGTCGGCTCAATCCCACAGGCCTGAGCTTGCAGTGCCTGTGCTCGGCCGATCTCACCGCCTTCGAGCGTCACGAAAGAATTCAGCGCCATGTTTTGCGCTTTGAACGGCGCGACCCGCACACCTTTTCGAGACAACAGTCGGCAGATCCCGGCAGCAATGAGGCTCTTCCCGACGTCGGAGCCGGTCCCGAGAATCGCAAGAGCTTTGGTTGGCCTGCAGGAAATCGTCATAACTTCTTTCCGTGAGAGCCTGGTGTACTACAAGCCTGCCACCGCATATACCGGCTAAGCCCCTCGGTCACTGCCTGCCCAATCACTCGCCCGACGAGTTCACCGAGAATTGTATGGGTGCCGCTATACCGCTGAAGGGGCCCCTCTCCACTCACAACCACCACCGCATCCGTTCCGGTTCCCGTCGCGCCTGATCGGCCAGTCCAACTCTTCACTTTGGCATGCAACAGAACAGCCGTCTTAGCTTCGGTCGCCACTTGCACCATGCCAACCATGGCCGAAACAGACAGACGCACATTGGTCACGAGAATCAAATTGATCGTGCCGGGATATGTCCCGCGATCGTTCGACTGATTGAGTATCACCGGTTCCCCTGCTCGCACGGCATTCGACGTCCCGACCGTGACAAATCCTTCGACCCATATCT
>JBBRRN010000379.1:0-4140 GCA_038200685.1 Nitrospirales bacterium | reverse complement strand
GGTGGATCTCTACATTGGTGGCAGCGAACATGCCGTGTTGCATTTGCTCTATGCGCGATTTTGGCACAAGGTGTTGTTCGATATCGGGGTAGTGAGCATGCCGGAGCCATTCAAAAAGCTGGTGCATCAGGGGATGGTTCTGGGGGAAGACAACCAGAAGATGTCGAAATCCCGAGGCAATGTCGTCAATCCCGACGAGATCATGGACCAGTTCGGGGCCGATGCGGTGCGGCTCTACGAAATGTTCATGGGTCCGCTGGAGGCCGTGAAGCCTTGGAGTACGAGGGGCGTGGAAGGGGTCACGCGGTTTCTTGAACGGGCATGGCGGCTCATGGTGAATGAAGAGGGCCGATTGTCGAGTGCTGTGATGGACATAGTTCCTACGCTCGAACACCGACGTGTGCTCCACCAGACGATCAAGAAGGTGACCGAGGATATTGAAGGATTGCGCTTCAATACCGCAATCTCCCAGATGATGGTGTTTACGAACGAGATGACGAAAGCCGAGCAGCGCTCACGGGCCTTACTTGAGCCTTTTGTTCTTCTTCTGGCGCCCTTTGCGCCGCATCTGGCGGAGGAATTGTGGGAGGTGCTGGGTCATCCACCGAGCGTCTCTCAGCAGCGTTGGCCGATCTTCGATCCGGTCATGATCGTCAGCGATCGGTTGACCATTCCGATCCAGGTGAATGGAAAGTTGCGTGCCAAGCTCGACGTGGGCGCCGATGCCACTCGCGAACAGGTCGAACGACTGGCTCGTGCGCAGATTGCGGAATGGCTGCAGGGTAACGAACCCAAAAAAGTGATCTACGTGGAGAAAAAGCTCATAAACTTTGTGGTGTAGCCGATGCGGCAGGTAAGAAGTTTACAGTTAAAAGGTAAAAATGGATGCGCAGGAACTTTTCACTTGTGCCTTTGTGCTGTGTACTTGGTGCTGAGCCTGTCGCTCAGCGCTTGCGGTTATCAATTTCGTGTGGAGGGGGCGGGGCCCACGATTGGGGGCGCGGCCACGGTATCCTCGCCCACGTCACCCCCACTACGGCTGGTCGTCCGGACGTTGGAAAACCGAACGTTTGAGCCGAATTTAGAAACCCGCTATACGAATTATCTGCGGCATGAATTTTCCTCGGGCAGTGGGGCTCAGATCGTTCCGGATTCTGAGGCGGCCGATCTGGTGCTGTCCGGGCAGATCCTCTCGGTTCTTCTTCCGACACTCAGTTTCAGCCAGACCACCACGCTCGAAAGCCGTGCAGAGGTGATCGTGATCGTGAAGGTGGAGGAGACCAGGACGCAACGTGTCGTGTGGACCCAAGTGGCGAAGGGCTCTTCGGAGTTCTACGTGACGCCGGACTTGCAATTTAACCGCGTCCTGCAGAACCGGGCCTTGGAGCAGGCCGGTCGTTTCGTTGCCGAGGACTTGGCCTCCCGTTTTTTGCTCCAGTTGGAATCGGGAGAACTGACAAAGCCGCCTGCACGTCAGGCGTCGGACGACGTCGACAGCGCTATTAAATAAGAATACATCAGATATCTCCTATGGCTTCCGCTATCTCTCATGCTCAACTTAGTGCGCAGCTTGCGCAAGGCATGGTCGCTCCGCTCTATGCGGTGGTCGGCGAGGATGATTTGCTGCGCGATATGGCCCTCGGTGCGTTGAAGACTGCCTTGTTGGGGGAAGGCGAAAGCGATTTCAATTGCGATCTGTTCTATGGTGACGACGTGAGCGGGGCGGAGATTGTCACCTGTGCCTCGGAGGTCGCCGTGTTTGCGCCTCGGCGAATGGTGGTGGTGAAAGCGGCCGATAAACTTCCGGCCCGAGAATGTGACGCGATCCTTCCCTATCTGAAGGAGCCGAACGACTCCACGGCTGTGATCTTCGTCGCATCGAAACTCGATGGGCGACTCAAGTTTACCCAGGCTCTCACGAAGGCTGCGGTGACGGTCGATTGCTCTCCTCTGAGAGAGGCGCAGTGGCTTCCTTGGCTCAAACAGGATGCTGAACGGGTTGGGATCCGCCTCAACGACGATGCGATTGACTTGCTTAAAGAGGCTTGTGGTGGATCGCTCTATTCAGTTCGGCGTGAGCTAGAAAAACTTGCCGCCTACGTCTCGCCCGGTCAGGTGGTTACTGCGGCCGATGCAGCGACATTGCGGGGGATGGAACCAGGCGCGTCAGTGTTTGATTTGACGTTGGCGATCGGTACAAAAAGCCGAGGGCGGGCACTGGCAATCTTGGCCAGAAATCTTGAAGCGGGGGAGGCTCCATTGAGAATCCTTGGTTCACTGGCCTGGCAATATCGTAGACTGTGGAAGGTCAAGGAAGTCGTACGGCAAGGAGGGCGTGAGGGAGAGGCCGCTCGGACGTTGCGCATGGATCCCCATAAAGTGGGAGCGTTTCTCGATCAATTTCCCGATGCCCACTTGCAGGAGGCGCTTCAGTTATTTTTAGATGCTGATGCCAGGCTGAAGGGTGGAAGTGGTGGGCGTCCGGCCCGAGTTCTTGAAGATGTGTTGTTGCGGCTCTGCGATCGGGCGCAAGGACAATCGCATCTTCCCACACCACCAAGTCGTCGCACTGAGGCACCGAAGCCGGTGAAAGCACGAACCATCTCGAATGTGCGGACGATTACGAGGCGGAAGTAGACAAAGAGTTGACTCGGAGGGTGAGTCGACCAATTCGGCGCGAAGCCGTGTTCGGTTTCATCACACCCTTCGTCACGGCCTTGCCGAGGGCCGACGTGGCGAGGCGCAGCGAGGCCTTTGCATCTTCGACCTTCTTCTCGGCCACCGCCGTTGTAACTTTCTTGACGAGGCTCTTGAGGGCGCCCAGCGTCGCATGGTTACGGGCGTGCCGCTTCACAGCTTGGCGGGCTCGGCGAACAGTCGATTTATGAACAACCGGCATAGTAGACTCCTCTGGTAAGGGACGCACTTGTACCACATGGTACTCTGAAGCGTCAAGGTGAGCCATTCTTGGAAAGGACTAGCCTGTGTCAACAATCATTGCCCGTGACCGTTTAATCTTGGCGCTCGATGTGCCCTCACGCGATGAAGCCGACCGGCTCCTCGATCGCGTGCAGGATCAAGTCATGTTTGTGAAGGTCGGACTCGAACTCTACACTGCCGCTGGACCTGAAATGGTTCAACACCTGATTACGCGAGGTAAACGAGTATTTCTGGACCTCAAGTTCCTCGATATCGAGGAGACGGTTCGTCGGGCCACTGCGCGGGTTGCGACGATGGGCGTGGAATTCCTCACGGTGCATGCCAATCGGAAGGCGCTGGCCGCAGCCGTTCAAGGCCGTGGAACCTCCGCACTGAAACTGTTGGCGGTAACAGTGTTGACCAACTTTGACACCCACGATCTCCGCGACATGGGTATTCAACGGAGTGTCCAGGACTTGGTCACCGCGCGCGCTCTTTTGGCGTCTGAGGTGGGCTGTGATGGGGTGGTGGCCTCTGGCGAAGAGCCGGCGATCCTGAGACCCAAGGTCGGTTCGCGGTTTTTGATCGTCACGCCCGGTGTGCGCCCTGCAGGCGAAGGTGTTGATGACCATCATAGGGCGACCACGCCGACCCAGGCGATTTCTGCGGGGGCCGATTATTTGGTGGTCGGCCGACCCATCAGAGATGCGTCAGATCCCGCCGCCGCCGCCGCCGCAGTTCTTACGGAAATGCAGGCAGCCTTCGATGCCAGGGGTTAATCAACAATCGTCGTGTGCTCTAAATGGAAACGAGAACCGCCCAGAAGTCTCTTCACGAGTGACGCGTGACATCAAGCCTGGTTGCGGGGCTTCTTCTGTCTTTGCTAAGATCCTCTCCTCCACAGAACCTGTGTCGAGTGACCTCTCCGTATGGTGGGTGTAGCTCAGTTGGTTAGAGCGCCGGATTGTGGATCCGGAGGTCGCGGGTTCGAAACCCGTCACTCACCCCATTCAAACGTGAAACACAGCCACCAGAGCTGTGTTTGAGCGTTCAGCGCCTCCCAATAGTTGTAGCAGCTACAGTCGAGCTACACTTTTTGGAGGTTTTATGCCTACAGTTTTTCTGCATCCTAAGCGCAAGACCTACTACCATCGGTCTGTCGTTCCTCGCAGGCTCAAGCCCTACTTCAAGGGTCGCGAGCAGCTTTGGCGAAGTCTCAAG
>JBBRRN010000378.1:0-4161 GCA_038200685.1 Nitrospirales bacterium | reverse complement strand
GAGATGGCGCGGCATCGCAACCCGATATGCCAAACACTCCGCCTCGTTCCTCGCCGCCGTTCACATCAGATGTATCGCACTCTGGGCAAACATCTCGTGACGACAGTATCTAAGTCTGGATGTTGCAGTTTATTTATTTTTAGAAAATCAGAAAAATGACTTCGTTATACAACCGACTGATTCATCGGTACATAAAGCAACAGTAGTTTGAATCGGTTTTCAAGATTCGGCCACCAGACGTTAAAGGAGCGGTCAACAATGGGGGCAGGCAAGGTGGCTCCAACCGCTTCGGAGTTCAGTGCGTGGATCAACTTGCGCATGTCCTCTATAGAAAAACGTGTTGCAGAGAGTTGGGCAAGAGGCCCAGGCAACACATGTCGCTCGACACTGACCAGCAAGGGATGGACGCGGGCTGTAGTAATGGATCGGCTCAAGGCTCCCGCTTCGAACATGAGCCAGGGCCCGGTGAGAATATCCGGGACTACACAGACGATGCCAGAGCGCGTTCCATCCAACTCAGTGGCAAAAAGAGTGCTACCAGGTGTTTCACCGTGCATGTCTTCAGACGAAATCCAAGGTTCCCCCCTCGTTCGAGGGGCCGGATTACATACCTTTGGAATAGGTCGCCTCGCGACTCGTTGCGCTACACTGGGAGACACGGCATACCAACTCATAGGGAGCAGAGGTTATGGATCCCCCTCCCCGGAAGGTCAGGCTTGCGCCGTCCTACACATCCTAGAGCAATTGCGCCAGCCCCTGTCAGAATTTGTGGCGGTTCGGTTTTCCGCTGGGACCGAGTCGGTTAGAACTGCTCATCACGAGTCGAGGACCGCAGAGTCCCCCAGAAAGCGAGGAGGATGTGAACGATACAGTGGGTCACATGTTGCGAGAGGAGTGGGAGGAAAAAGGGTATTCTGGCTGCTTCCATCCTGAGATGAGCAAAGAAACTTCGTGCGCCGGGACAGTCACCGGCTGGTATCTTTGCACCATATGCGGTCATCGTGTGCCATTGGACCAAGTTTAGGCGGCGGTCCTGATAGGCTGACATCCCCTCGACCTAGGAGATGCCCCTGGGAGACGATAGATATGGCGCGCTCGATTTCACCGTTGCTCCGGTTCGGAACCTCCACCTGGACCTACGAAGGCTGGCAAGGCCAGGTCTATAAGCGGCCGTACACGAAGAGTATGTTTGCGAGGGAATGCCTGGGGGAGTATTGCCAGTATCGGTACCAGGACGCGCCACTGTTCAGGACCGTGGGCAACGACTCGACGTTCTATCGACCTCCTACCGCAATCCAGCTCCGACGTTATCGCAGTCAGATCCCTAAAGACTTTACGATGTGCTTGAAGGTGTGGGGAGAGATTACGATTCCCCGCTTTGCGACGCATGTCCGCTACGGTGTGCAGGCTGGTCAACCGAACCCAAGATTTCTTGATGCCCGGCTGTTCGAGGACGTGGTGTTAGCGCCATGCCGGAAAGCGAACTTTGAGCCGTACACCGGCCCGTTCTTGTTCGAGTTCACACGACATGATCTGTCTCCAGACGTGTTCTGCTCGCGGCTTGATCAGTTTTTCAAGCAACTCCCCCGTGATTTCCGGTATGCGGTAGAGGTGCGCAACCCTGGCCTTCTGGGAATGAGATATCTTCAGGTGCTTTCGTACCACGGGGTGGCTCATGTCTATAATCATTGGTCCGGCATGCCGTCGCTTGCCGAGCAGCACCGATTGATGCAAGGGTTTACGGGGGGATTCACCGTGCTGCGACTTTTGACGCCGTCGAACATGTCCTATGCGGCCGCGAAGAAGCGCGCCGAGCCCTATACCAAGATCGTGGAGGAACTCCCACAGATGAGACACGAGTCGGTGCAACTCGTCCATCAGGCGGTCAGCGAAGGCCGCCGGGCCTACGTCCTCGTCCATAATTGGTGCGAAGGCAATGCGCCGTTGACGGTTGAAGCACTCGTCAACCAACTGAGAGAACTGTAGGAGAGGGGGTAAGCGATGATTTTTGTCGTTTATTCAGACGGAGCCTGTAGAAGAAATCCCGGCCCTATGGCCATTGGCGCGAGTATTCAGGACAACAGAGGCCATGAGCTTGCTATAGTGAGCCAGCTACTAGGAGAGGGGACGAATAACGTAGCCGAGTATCGGGCGGCCATCGAAGGGCTGAAGAAAGCCCAAAGCTTAAGAGCGACAGAGGTCGAATTGCTTATGGATAGCCAGTTGGTGGTTGAGCAGATCAATGGCCGCTATAAAGTCAAGAACGCGGCATTGAAGGTGTTGCATACAGAAATTCTTGAAGTCCTCAAGGCTTTCGACTGGTCCGCTGTCGCGCATATCCCCCGAGAAGAGAATCAGCGAGCCGATGATCTAGCCAACCTGGCGTATGATGTTCCATCCGCCTAGGATGCCAGATTCACTTGGGCTGGGACTTGCCCCCTCCAACCCTCGGACCCGAAGATGTATCGGACGAGGAGGAAACATTGGGATAATCGCATAAAAGGCCCCATACAAGAGACACGAAGGGACAGGAGCAGGCCATCTAGCCGCTACGACGCAACCCCGGCGCAACCTAGGCCGTTTACCTAGACCGACCTAGCCGGGGGATATCCTTGCGCCGATGAGGGCGGCGGGGGGCTCCAGGTACATAGGTACCGCGTATTGCGGTGTCGTTTTTTTCAGAAATTACAAAAAGGGCCAATTCGAATAGGAAAGCGGCAAACATGCCTCCGCAACGCTGCAAGCAAGCGCCTCTCCCGGCATCTCATGGCTCGTCCTGGGAAATTACCACAATTTAAGGCTTTCGTAATCAGAGTGGACAGAACTGAGGGACCCCAATGGAAAACGAGTTCCTCCCGGCTTGAACGGATTGCAGCTGGGGTGGGGAAGGTTCGTAGCCAGCAATGCCCCAAGGTTTGTGATGCAATGGCTTGTACTACGGTACGGTGGCATTGGGTGGAGCAACGTAAACAGGTATGGTTCGCAGATTTCGGCGAACGAGGAAGGTTACTTTTTTGAGTCCAAGAGCTTCTCTAATGAAATATTCCGCGAAAGCTTCGACGATTCGCACGCTGTGGGTGAGCCTAATTCGATCGGCTGGCTTGTCAACGTCTAGTTTGGCATGTCCAGGACGACGGCGCAAATGGGCAATTGCGTCGCGGCAATCGTCAAGTAGGTACTTACCAAGACTCCTCCCACCCAGAGGCAGGGATAAGAGGTCCTCCTCATTTAACCGAAGGTCTGCACGATGACGCCTCAGAGTCTTGTCGATGAAGCCCACTGCATCCCCTCCGCGACGTACCTCGAACACTTGCCAATGAAAGAGGAATCTTAGATAGTCATTATTTGAGGCACGAGCTTCTCGAAACAAAGCAAGTGCAATCCGCTGCTCATCAGTCCCAATGTGTGGCAGGCGGGAAATGTCGTATCCGGTTATTATGCCTCCAAAGCCGATTTTAGGAAAATGATGTATGTAAGGCAGAGCGTCTCTTAGTGAATGTGGCTCATGCCAACTGCGGTACCCGGCGTCCCATAAGGCAACACGAGCGTGATTCTCCCACGCGAGCGCGCTTAGAAACTCGGCAGCCGCAGAAAACGCCTGTTCGCGTGCTGCCTCATCGGGCACAATGGTAAGGAGATGATCCGCCCACTTCCTTGGATTGTTCTGAACCAATTTGAATGAAACACCGCGATACTCGAAGTAGTGCGTCTTTCTTGTAAGGCGACGACTATTGTCAAAACAAATATGGAGCAGGGAACGGTACCGCATCACAATGCCTAACTAGGAAGTTTGGGGTAGCTTGGCATATGCCATAGCGCATTCGTCGGAACACAAATTCACGGGCATCCGGGAAGTCTCACGGACAATTCCCTGCCACTCGGTATCCCGCTTCCTCAGCCTCAGTCGCGCCATTAAACGCTACTCGATTCTTTCGCGCAACCTGACTGTAGTTCGGGGAGTCTGGACGGTGATAGATACGGCTCTTGCGATTGCCGATGACAGGATAGGGAGAAGTTGAAGTAGAAGAATCTGGTACAGGCGCTCCCAAGAGTGGCGAGATTGCAGGCGGTCCACGAGTAAACGCACTGCCTCCAGTCTTATGGCCCGGGGGCACCATGTCGAACAGGCCAAGCTTTTGCCCTCCCCTAGCCTTGCGATAG
>JBBRRN010000377.1:0-4161 GCA_038200685.1 Nitrospirales bacterium | reverse complement strand
CTGAGTGCCTCCAACTTTCAACTCTTAGCCTCGCTTCCGAGTCCCATCTAATTTTTCTTTTTCTGCAGCCAGATCCGCATCGACCATCATAGCGATCAACTGGTGGAACCGCACCTTCGGTTCCCAGCCAAGCTCTTTCTTCGCTTTGCTCGCATCGCCGATAAGAAGATCCACCTCGGTCGGACGATAGTACGATTGATCAATCTTGACATGTTTCTTCCAATCCAATTGCAGACGGTCAAACGCCAGCTCGAGCATTTCCTTGACTGTGTGTGTTTCACCAGTCGCGATAACATAATCGTCAGCAGTCTTCACCTGCAACATCATCCACATGGCTTCGATGTAGTCGCCGGCGAAACCCCAATCGCGCTTGGCATCAAGATTTCCTAGAAATAGATCTTGCTGAATACCCAGCTTGATGCGGGCTGCGGCTTTCGTGATCTTGCGCGTCACAAACGTCTCGCCGCGCCGAGGCGATTCATGGTTAAACAAAATGCCGTTACAGGCGAAGAGGCCGTAGGCCTCCCGATAATTCACCGTCACCCAGTAGGAATAGACCTTGGCAGCGCCATAGGGACTGCGAGGATAGAATGGTGTTGTTTCGCGCTGAGGGACGTCCTGCACCTTGCCGAACATTTCGCTGGACGAGGCTTGATAAAACTTCGGCTTCAACCCTGACTCGCGAATGGCTTCCAGAAGGCGGATCGTTCCGAGTCCAGTAATCTCGCCGGTGTACTCGGGAATATCAAAACTCACACGCACATGACTTTGTGCGCCCAGGTTGTAAATTTCATCGGGCTGGATCGTACGAATAATGCGGTTCAGAGAACTCGCGTCGTTGAGGTCGCCATACACGAGGTGGAGCCGTCGATGCGGAACATGCGGGTCTTCATAAATGGGGTCGATCCGTCCCGTATTGAACGAACTCGATCGCCGAATAATGCCATAGACCTCATAGCCCTTCCCCAGAAGAAATTCGGCCAGATACGACCCATCCTGCCCTGTAATACCACTGATCAACGCTTTTTTCACAAGCATACTCCTAGGTTGTGCCGGGATAACATGGACGGATTATGTCTTGATTACGCAATGTTGTCTACAAGCGCACACTTCCGATCGAACCATGGATCACGGCTTATTCTTGCACAGAACCTTCTCCGCGCATTAGAATGCCCTGGTCCATGTAACGCGTGATCTGTGGTCGGTCTCGAAGACTTATGACGATACGTCGGAGCATCATATTCGCCTATATCTTGTGCGGCACCTTTCTGGTGGCCCACATCATCAACGCCGTGATAGCGGAGGCCTTGTCTGTTCCGAGCGGATCGGTGCGCCCATCACCAGGGACGGACCGAGAAGGTGAGGCAAAAACTTCTGCAACGGCAATGATTGAATCTATTCAAAAGAGTGGACTCTTTCCCCTTCCGCCTGATCCTGTGAGTGTGAACGCAACTGGGTCCGGTGCGCCGCCGCCGCCGCCACGCGTACCGCTCAATCTGGCGTCAAAGCTCAAGCTGCTAGGGGTGGTGATGGGCGATTATGAAGGGGTCTCGGCGATTGTTGAAGAACTGTCGAGCAAACGCCAGCTATTTTTTCGATTGCATGACCACATCCCTGATATCGGTGAGATCAGTGAAATCCGTCGAGACGGGATGGTCGTTCGGCAGGGAGATCAACAAGAACTCCTTGAACTCGCCGCCTCGCAGATCGAGAAGCCTCCGACTGCTCCAGCACCCGCTGCATCAGCCGTTACTCAAACGCCGGCGAGTCCAACGCGTACGGTGCTCGATCGAAGAGTCGTTGAGCAAGCCATGGATGATCTGCCCAAACTATTGTCCCAGGCGAGAGCCGTGCCAAACCTCGTGAATGGAGCGATGAACGGGTTCCGCTTAGACTACATCGCACCATCCAGTTTTTATGAGAAAATCGGTTTGAAATACGGGGATATCCTCCAGCAGGTCAATGGCGTGGACATTCGTGACCCTGGCACGATACTCACACTCTTCCAACAGCTTCGCAACGAACGCGCCGTAAAGCTCGACGTCTTGCGCAACAATCAGCGCACAACCATGAACTTCGAAATTCGCTAAGGGTATTACGGCCTTCCCAATACCCTCTCCCCGACCATCGCAGCCGTGCCTCGGGTTTCTTCATCGAGATTCGCTCTAGGGAGCCTGTCCGACATTGCCTTCATGACGAGGCGAAAGAGATGCGGTCAGATGCGAGGCCGCAGGCCTGGAAAAACCGGAGGCGTATTCGCTGGAATACGTTGAGGATGTTTTCGGGCCGAGTACGACGCAGATGGTCGCAGATCGTTCGCCGCAGTAGAATGGTCAATGTCGGACAGGCTCAGACGAGGGACGACCCTCCTGTCAGCAGAAAATACCCCGCATTGTAGATGATATGTAGTGCGAGTGGAGGAAGGACAGAACCAGAACGATCACGCAGAACCCCAAACAGCAGCGAGGGAAACAACGTCGAAAAGGCCCACGGAAGCGAATGCGTCGCAAGGTGCGCGCCAGAAAATACTACCGACGTCAGAAGATTAGCGATGCTGATTCCGACAAACGATTCCCGCCCCCATCCATGAGTGAATAACCATCCTTGTAGACATCCTCGAAACAAGAGCTCTTCAACAATCGGCTGCCACAGCACCGCCACGAGGAACGGTCGTGAGAATATGTGCAGCCACGGCAAGGGTTGGACAACCGCCAGGAACGGCAACACGAGCCAAACGGCTGCGCCGATGGCCAGCGCGGAAAGAAAAATTGGAGAGCGATAAAAGGCCGGCGCTGCTTTGAGGCCAAACCGCTCGCACAGTACCGACATGATATGGGAGGTCGTGGTGCTCACATCTCACCGAGGTTCCCTGGGGCGTCCAAGGGAACCTCAGCAGATGAGTGATGTAGTTGAGTATCTGTCACGTGACTACAATCGACGCCGACTTCTCCATATCAGTGTCCCTATGGTCATCAGCAACATGATCGGCATCAGAGCATCGTTCCTACCGGCCTGACCGATGGTGCAGCCACCCCCACCAACAGAAGGTACGGCTGCGCTAATAGATGGCGCGTCGAAGATCGCCGTCACGGTAGCGGAGGTATTGACGACGCAGACGCCGGTCCCTGTACAGCCGCTGCCGCTCCACCCGGTGAAGGTCGATCCACCATCGGCTGTCGCGGTCAGCGTCACGGTGGTATTATTGAAAAAATTCGCACTGCAGATCGCGCCGCACTCGACGCCCGTCGGCGCTGAGACCACTTTCCCAGTGCCAATCCCTCCTTTAAGGATAGTCACCGTAAAGGATCCCGGAGGCGGCAGTACGTTAAACGTTGCCGTCGCGGTCACCGTGCTGGCCACCTGACAGGCCCCAGTTCCTATACAGCCACCGCTCCAACCAGCAAAGCGCGACCCGGCCGTCGCTCTGGGCGTTAAAGTCACGGTCGTCCCGCCAGGGTACGTATCGGTACAGTCCCCACCACAATTGATCCCCGTGGGATTCGATGTGACCATGCCAGCTCCGGTGCCATTCTTATCGACCGTTACAGTGATCGGCGGTGGTATCACGCTAAACGTTGCTGTCACCGTGGCCGTGGTCGACGCCACACAGGCGCCAGCGCCCGCACAACCACCGCCGTTCCAACCGGTAAAGACAGAGCCGGCATCGGTAGTGGCCGTCAATGTCACTCGCGTCCCGCCAGGGTACGTCCCCAAACAGACTCCGCCGCAGGCAATCCCAGCTGGAGCCGAGGTCACGGTGCCCGTTCCCGGGCCATTCTTATTGACGGTAACCGTGAAAGAGGCAGGCGCCGGGAGATTAAAGGTTGCCGTGACGGTGGCGGTGGTCGACACGACACAGCTACCGGTTCCGCTACACCCACCACCGCTCCATCCGGTGAACAGAGACCCAGCGCTTGGCGTCGCTGTCAAGGTGACGGTGGTACCACCAGGGAAGCGTTCGTTACAGTCACCCCCGCAATTGATCCCGGCTGGAGTTGACGCGACCGTTCCAGTCCCTGTGCCATTCTTGGCAACCATCACAGTAAACGTCGGAGCGATGGAGTTCAGCGCATTGAACGCATTCAGCCGGCGGCCACTTGACACGACGCCGTTCAGGAGCGGCGAGGCCTCGCCGGTGTTTAGAATCGCATTTCTGATCTG
>JBBRRN010000376.1:0-4170 GCA_038200685.1 Nitrospirales bacterium | reverse complement strand
TGACAACTCGCTCATCATCGGATCAAACGTGCCCTGCAACTTGGTCATAGTGGACTTCAGCGCAACGTTGACCACCACCGAATCCGAGAATGCAAGCACAGTTTTCTTAAAGCCCGCATGAACCTCTTTTACGTGCTTATCCTTCGGCTTGAATTCAAAGAAGTCCTGAATCGTTCGGATATTGGCAACGACTGATTCTATGTCGGCGGTACTCTGAGCCCCTACTACCCGATCTCCGAAACCCAATATGTCCAGAAAGGCCGTGATCCCAACCGACAGATTCTTCATTGTAGTTGCCAATACGTCTCCTGTGCCATGCGGACCTCGTCACAGTTTCTCATGATGCTGCGACACGAAGCCACTCGTCCCGTGTTGCCGACACGTATAATAGCGCTGTGCACCGCGTCCACACGGTAAGCTCGGAACAAGGCGGAGTCGGGTAGTAGGCAACCTTACGCATTCCTTGCCGAAACTATCGTTCGAAGTGTTTTGCGTGCTCTATATCACATTTAACGTGGAGTTGCCGGGAGGGACCATTGGCCGAACAGATTGGTCGAGTGGGTCATGCTCAGATTGGCCTGATGACGGTAACGGTCGAGGAAGCCGCCGCCGTGCAACAGGTATTCGGTCTGCATTACCAGCTGCCCGGAACCGGCTATACTGCACGCGCCGCGCCTGGCGACGGTAATCGGTTTCGTATTGTTCATCGGCGAATGCCGCATCAAACGAACTTGACCTCTGTGCAAATCGCGGGCGATCTTATTGAGGACTTCCGGCCGCAATTTCTCGTTCTTATCGGTACGGCAGGAGGACATAGCGGCCGTGATGCCCTCTGCTTAGGAGACGTAGTTGTAGCTGACTACATGGACTATTCCGGCTACTGGAAATACAAGGAGGGCGCGATTCTGGAACGCAGACTTCCGCACGACCACCCGTCTGGGCACATGGTCGACAATTACGTCGAGCCCCTGCGCACGAAACCCACCCGTTGGATCGAACGCATTCAAACCCCTCGGCCAGGTGACGGATCTCCCAAGCTGATTGTTGGAGGAGTGGTGTCAGGAAACATTTTGCTGGGCGACCCAAGGAACGAAGAGCAGCAGCGTATACTCGATCACTTCGACAAAGCTTACGCGTTTGAAATGGAAGGCTACGGGGTATCGTCAGCGGTCTTCAAGGCAAGGCGGTCCGTTCATTACAATCCGCAGTATCTGGTCGTCCGGGGCATCTCGGACCTCGTTGATCAGGATCCCGACGCAAATCAAGCCACAAGACAAGCGTGGACCCCATATGCGGTCTCCGCAGCAGCAGCGTTTGCATCAGTATTGATTGACGACTTCTTTAGCGTGAACGGAGATGAGCATGAGCCCGCCGGGGCGGGAGGTGCAGTTGGAAACCAGAACTGAAGAAGTTCGCTCGCAGCTCGCCAAGAGACTGGAAACGCTACCAGATCCCCAACCGGCATTTGATCTCCAGATCGGCTGGTCAAATGACTACGACGCGCTCTTCGAAAACCGGTTCATAGAGACGGGCGAAGCACCGAGCCTCCTCGATCAAGCAATTAAGTCCGGTCGAGTACTCCTGAGCGGTCGCGGCGGCGGGGCAAAGACCGTCCTGCTCGCACGAGTTGCAAGAATTGCTGTCAACAAGCTTCTTCCTGTTTTCCTAACACTCAAGGAATGGACAGCAGCAGACACCCCGAGTTGGAAAGGCCTCTCCGGACCACACGAGCGCCTCTCGTTTCTCCTGGAGCGATTCTCAGGGACCAAGCTGCTTCCGAGAGATCTGAACGCAGTCGACCCGGCAGAACCCAAGATCATCCTCCTTGACGGTCTCAACGAAGTCGATGCACGCACCGGTCAACAAGTGCTCTACGCACTAGACGAATACGTGAGATTCTCTCTCAACACGTCAGTGATAGTGTGCGACCGACTCGTCCGACGCGACCTCCTTCGACCCGAGCGATGGCGACTCGCCCTTGTGCTGCCCATGTCACTTAATCAAGTGAACGCCATCATCGCCGCCGATCCGACTGCAGCTGCGCGCTTCCAGGGAGCATCAGAAGCTGAGCGATCTCTTCTGACGACACCATATTTCCTAAACGCGTTTCTCACCGGCGGGCCCTTAGCAGACACCATCGCCAGCCAGATGCATCAGTATTTCTTGCAGCACGCTCTCACCCAAACGGACATTACGCGCGCGGCTGGAGCGGCGTTTGCCGTCTACGCGGACTCAACACGCACGTTCTCTTGGCAGCGTTTCCAGGAGCTCGCAGGGCAAGAAATCGCCAATCGTCTTGAGGCGGCGGGAGCAATCGTCATCGAGAACGCCCTAGCCCACTTCGACCATCACCTGAAACACGACTACCTCGCGTCGCGTATCCTCATCTCGGACCGCACCCGCTGGACACCTGACGTCTTCGCCACGTTGACCTTTCACGCGAGTTCCTTCGAAACCATCGTGATGGCGATGGAACAAATCGAGAGTTCGGTGCTTGCCGACGACCTCCTTCGTAGCCTGTACGACTGGAATCTCTACGCCGCAGGATATTCGATTGCAGAGGGACGTGCCAGTCGAGTCAGTCCTGACATGCAGACCGTTATCCTCGCAATGTTTGCCGAACGCCGATGGGACCTCGTTACTGCCACGGCACAACGTGCGGCCGACACACTGCGGCTCATCGACAGCCCCACGGCGGTCAACTTCCTGCAGGCACAGTCACTACAGGCCGTTTTGCAAGAGATCCGAACAATGCCAGGCCAGAGCGCTTGGTTTCCCGACTGGCAACGACTGTTCACCCGGAATACTGAAGCACCAGCCGAGGAACAAGACATCCTAAGCCTCGCGACAGAAGACTCGGTGATCGGATGGACAACGGCCAACGTACTCAGACGCCTCACACTCTCCGATGCGCAAGTAGCGGAGGTCCGGGCTCTTGTTGAATCCAGCAATGCCACAGTCCAATGGCGAGCTGTCCACGTTTTGGGTGTTCATCCCTCCGAAGGCAATAAGAATCGCCTTTTACGGTGTCTAGCTGACGACTCCACGAATGTCCGTTTTGGAGCCATACGCTCCCTGGTCGAAATGGCGGCCAGAGGAAGCACTGACCTTGCGCAACAAATATTCGTTGACATTACAAACAGGATCAAACTGCTCACAGCGCATTCCACCACGCTCGCGGAATTCGAACGTGCCATCTTTGTGCAGCCTGACAGGGCACCCACGGGATGGACCCGATCAGTCTCAGTCGCCCTCATTGCCTTGCAGAGAGCCTACGACGGTATCGAAGAACGTGATCGATGGGATCAAGCGCTCTCGAAGATGGTAAACACTTATGGTCTTTAGCAAATTGCAACGCGAGTTACCAGATGAGATAGTGCAGCAGCTTTTCCAGGAAGCATGGGCGGTGAGAGAACGGGCATATGTTGTTGGGCCGACACGGGTCGGTTGTGCCGTGCTTTCGAGCGATGGTCACATCTTTGTTGGTTGCAATGTCGAACATCGTTACCGTTGCCACGATGTCCACGCTGAAGTAAATGCTATTACGACGATGATTAGCGCCGGCGAGAAAGCCATAAGAGTTGTGGCCATTGCGGCAGAGCGCGACCGGTTCACCCCATGTGGCGGCTGCATGGACTGGATCATACAGTTCGCAGCCGAGCCCTGTTACATTCTGGCGCAATCCTCGCCTGGCGGCCCAATTCAATCGTTCGCCACGGCAGAGCTGATGCCTTATTACCCTCGGTAAACATTGAACATTGAAGCCCTTTTCAAAGAGGAAGTCGCCTTAGCTGAAAACCCTCTGCTTCAATTCGTAGCCTGATTTCCAGGAGGCGGCAGACTTGCCTCTCGCTCGGATGTTTTCGCGCCATTGGGTCTAGCTCTTCTCGCCGCCTTGTGGTACTGTTGCCTTCCCGGCACTATGCCTGAAATGGCTGGAGCTCATCGACCAACCCAGGAGCGCGTACACTTTAGCAGCCCGTGCCGTGCGCCGGGATAAACCGGCGTGGAGTCGTGAATGAAAGAGTCATACAGGAAAGGAATAGCGAACCATCCTGACCCCGAGTCATGCGTGGCCAACCGCAAGGTTGCCATTGAAGCGTTGACAGGGGCACATGCAGGCAGGGTATTGAGCTGCGAAATAATCGCGAACAGGGTGCCGACGCCGTG
>JBBRRN010000375.1:0-4183 GCA_038200685.1 Nitrospirales bacterium | reverse complement strand
TGTAGTTGCCTTTGGCTTCGAATGCCCCGGTGGGATAGCTGCGATTCAGTTCGATCATCCGCGATGTCACGGCTTCCAGAAAACGCCGATCGTGGCTGACGACGAGAAAGGCTCGGGCTTCGGCTCGTAACAATCGTTCCAGCCACAGGATGCCTTCGACATCCAAATGGTTGGTCGGTTCGTCCATCAGTAGGACGTCCGGCTCCAGCATCAGCGAGCGGACAATGGCCAGACGTTTCTTCCATCCTCCGGAGAGCGTGGCGGTGGATTGGTCAGTTGCGGGAAACTCTCCGAGACTGAGTGCCGCGGACGTGCGACCACTATGGTCGTGGGGGTCATGACCTTCGTCGATCAAGACTTGTGCGAGCACGTCCTCGATCGTATGTGTTTCGTCAAAGGACGGGTCTTGCGGCACGTAGCCGATGCGGAGTTGTCGGCGCATGGATCGAGTGCCCTCATCCGGCTCTTCGAGCCCTGCCATGATTTTCAGCAAGGTCGATTTACCAGAGCCGTTAGGTCCGACCAATCCGACATGATCGCCTTCGGCCAACCCGATCGACAAATCGGCAAACAGCGGTTTCACTCCGTAGCTTTTGCTGATGGACTCGCAACTCAAGAGAATGGTTGGTGGCATAGCTCTACCGAACGAGTAACTCAGTTATTGATCAGCTGATAGACGATCAGGCAGGACTATTCAGGCCAGGCTGGATCGCGAATCCCTAAGTGTACGGGTTGGAAGGAAGAACTGCAAGTGGGGGGAGAGGGATGGAAGCTGTTGATTTTCTGTGCTCGCGCAACGCGCGGCCTCCGAAGGATGGGAAGGGTCGCCTGGCCGTCCTCCTGCTCGCGGAACGCGCACGATCAGAATGTGCTCGTTCGACGCGCGCAATCGAGGATCGACCAGGCGACCCTTGAAAATGAAATGGGGAAGTGGGAAGACGCGTGCAGTGGAAGATTAATCAGCCCTCATCCCTGAGGAGAGAGCGAGCAAGCTTGGGAAGGGTAATCAGATGACTAAAGGTCGCCCGACAGGTGCCGTGTAGGGTGCGACGTCGAGCGGGAGAATGTCCCGCTCGACGTCGTGGAGACCACAGTGCGAGCTACTTGGTCGCGATGATTTCAAGGAGCTCGATCTCGAACACTAACGTTGCGCCGGGCTTGATCAGGGGGGGCAAGCCCTTGTCGCGATAGGCGAGGCTCGACGGGCAGACCAACTTGCTTTTCCCGCCAACTTTGATCTGCTGGATCCCTTCCACCCAACACTTGCTCATTTCATTCACTCTGAGCATGGCCGCCTCGCCCTGCTTGGCTGAGCTGTCGAACACAGTCCCGTCGATCAGGGCTCCGGTATAGCGCACCTTCACCATATCCGAGACTTTTGGAGTGGCGCCGTTCCCTTCCTTGATGGCCTTAAGGATCGCGCCGGACTCGGTTTTCTTGGTGTCGGACTCTGTCGCGACTTTCGAGAGGAACGCCGCGCCCACTTTCTTTTCTGTTTCTGCAATGACCGAGGCGCGGGCCTGTTGCAGTTCTGAAATCTTCAGGCCAAACGCTTGAAGGTCCACCTTGGAAGGCCGTTTAAGGAACCCGTCGGTGATGCCGGATTTAACGAGTTCAAACTCAGGCTCGCTCAAGTTGAAGTTACTGAGCGATTGGTTGACGGCTAACCCCAAGGCATAGAGGGTTTTTTGCTCATCGGTCGTGGGCTCTTGGGGCGCTGCGAATGCCGTAGTGGCCCCAAGGCAGAGTAGGGTCGCCAAACAGGAGACAATGAAGCGCATGAGCGGTCCTTTCTTTATGTGTGACGGCGACGGGTCCAATATCGCAAGGCTTGAACCCATATAAATTATGCGATGTCGCGCATGGGGATCAAGACAATTATGTCCACAGAGGGAGGATTGTAGGTGTGTTCCCATCATCGCGCGACTGGGCAAAACTTTCTGCTGAATGGATGGCCAAGCGACGGTCGAGCGGGAATATGTCACGCTCGACCGTATGAGGATGGCAGTGAGGACCTACTTTGGAGCAGCGACGATCTCCAGGAGTTCAATCTCGAACACCAATGTCGCCCCGGGCTTGATCGTGGGGGGCGCGCCTTTGTCGCCATATGCGATAGTTGAGGGGCAGACCAATTTGTTCTTGCTGCCGACTTTCATCTGCTGGACCCCTTCCGTCCAACACTTGATCACTTGATTCAATCCGAACGTGGCCGGCTCGCCTCGCTTGACGGAACTATCGAACACCGTCCCATCGGTCAGCGTTCCATGATAGTGGACCTTCACGGTGTCCGTGGCTTTCGGCATCGGGCCTTTGCCCTCCTTGATGATCGTGTAGATGGCGCCGGACTCGGTCTTTTTGGCGCCGGATTCTGCCGCAGCTTTTGTGAGAAATGCAGCTCCCGCTTTCTTCTCCGCTTCTGCGACCACCGACGCCCGGGCCTGTTGTAGCTGTTGAATCTTCGGACCAAACGTCTGGAGGTCTACCTTGGGAGTCTTTTTGAAAACCCCGTCGGCAATGCCGGATTTTACAAGTTCGAGTTCAGACTCGTTCAGGCTGAACGTTCCGAGCGATTGGCTGATAGCCAATCCCAAGGCGTACAGGGTTTTTTGTTCGTCGGTTGTGGGCTCCTGGGCAGTAGCGAATGCCGTAGTGGTCCCAAGGCAGAGCAGGGTGATCAAACAGGAGACAATAACGCGCATGAGGCTTCCTTTCTTTTATGTGTCACGAAGATGGATGTGAGATTGTCACGCGTAAGACTGCTGTAGGGTATGCGATATTGTGGTCTGGCTCAAGACAATTTTGCCTCAATACAAAAATGAATCGGTGTCAGTGGTGGTTGGTTACCAACGGTGGCCCCAGTAGCGAGATCCATAGAAGCGTGGGCCGAAGATATATGGGCGATCAAAAAATGGAGGTCCGTAGATCCAGGGGCTACCCAAAGAAAAGCTGAGTCCTACAGGAGGGTACGCGTAAAGGGGAGGGGCCACTTGTACAATAGCGGGTGGGCGTGCGAGTTGACGTTGCAGTTCGGCATTCGTGGAGGTCTGGCGATTGAGCTGATCTTTTAAGAGATCGACGGTCTCTTGTTGTGCGTACAACTTCCCTTGGAGTGCCGCGATCTGGTCGCGCTGCCATTCCGCGAAGGTTTCTACACAGCGAGTGTGGGCGTCACCGGTATAACTCGAACATTCCCACGGTGTTTGTGCCTCGCCCGCCTGGGCCGGGAGCCCAGCCAGCACGACTCCTATTCCGATCGCTCCAATGAAGAACTGAAGCCACAGCCTTGCTATCTTCTGAGAAGAGTCTTGTCGATGGAATGCGAGATCGTTCATAGGCGTTTCTCTTGGGAGTAACTGCTATGAGCCTAACATGCAATCGTTCAAAGGAACAGGGGTGTGAGCAGGAGGCTGAAAACGTCTACCGGAATTCCGGAAGGTTGCGACTGAGAGAGCAAAAAGCCTGATGACGACTCACCAACACCCTCGGCTTCATTCTGCATCTGTCGTTGCGCCCTTGCCGAAGCCTCGTTAGAATTCTCCCACACCTATGTCGAAACCGCCTACATGATTCTTGGGTTTGTCATCCTCTATCTGCTCCTCTCGGTGGGAATCGGACTGGCTGCCGCCAGGCGAGTCCATACCGCGAAGGATTTTGCGGTAGCCGGTCGGAGCTTGCCGCTGCCGATCGTCATCGCCACGGTCTTTGCAACCTGGTTCGGTGCAGAAGCCGTCCTCGGGATTTCCGCCACCTTTGTGAAGGAAGGGTTACGCGGTGTTGTTGCCGATCCCTTTGGGTCGAGCCTTGCCCTGATTCTGGTTGGGCTTTTTTTTGCCCCCCGTTTCTATCGGATGAACCTCTTGACCGTCGGCGACTTCTATCGTCTGCGGTACAACCGCGTCGTCGAGGTTATCTGTGCCGTTTGTATTGCCATGTCCTATCTCGGATGGGTGGCTGCGCAGTTCAAAGTGTTTGGACTCGTGCTGAACACGGTCACGGAGGGCGCCGTAAGTCAGCCGGTTGGGATGGTGATCGGCGCAGTGATCGTTCTGGCCTATACAACCTTCGGAGGCATGTTTTCGGTCGCCATCCTAGACTTTGTCCAAATTTCCGTGATCATAGGGGGGCTGCTCTATATCGCGTCTATCGTCAGCGGGTTGGTGGGGGGAGTAGGCGTGGTGATCGA
>JBBRRN010000374.1:0-4196 GCA_038200685.1 Nitrospirales bacterium | reverse complement strand
TCCTTCCTAGCATATCTCGATTTACCAAGCACTTCGGCGTATCCTTTCTCCTGGTTCAAAAACAAATGTTTTCCATTAACTTCCTTTCAATGGGGCGGCTGTGGGCATCTTAGCTGTAAAGGGCGATGAGCAATTTTGAAGCTGACGGATCCGAGAAGGAAAAGAGAGAGAACACGAGATGCCAAGAAGGCTGGCCGTGATACGCCCATGGGACTATGTTCGATACTGAAACACGAACGCACGAGGCTGAAGGTTCGTCACGCATTCGTGATGATGCTGTGCGCGATACTGCTCATGAGTCTTACGGCGGGATGCGGGAAGGTCGCCGAGCCGTTGCGCGAAGGCCAGCCTCACATCCGACAGGACGGGTTCAGAAACACCAATCCAGCGTTTGCTCCGCCTAGCCTATGGGAGCGTCTTATGTTCCTCCCATCGCGGACGTGGACGACGACATTTCACACACGCACTGCAGATTTGCCTCGCGTTGAAAACGACGGCAGTGCCCTCAAGAGCAATCGCACGGACGCCACCGTGACCTGGGTCGGTCATTCCACACTCCTCATTCAGCTCGATGGCGTCACGATCCTGACTGATCCTCAGTGGTCGAAACGAGCCAGTCCTGTCACCTTTGCCGGGCCCAAGCGGCTGATGTCCCCCGGGGTGTCATTCGAACAGCTGCCGACGGTGGACCTCGTTGTCATCTCGCACGATCATTATGATCATCTCGATGTAGAGACGGTACATCGTCTTGCCCGAACGCATCACCCGCTGTTCCTCGTTCCCCTCGGCCTGAAGGCCTGGTTTGCGGACCTCGGCATTACGGAGGTGGAGGAGATGGACTGGTGGGAAAGCCGGCAGGTCCGTGGCCTGACCGTCACCTGTCTTCCCGCTCAGCATTTTTCGGGGCGCAGCCTGTGGGATCGGAATCGACGCCTCTGGAGCGCGTGGGCCCTGGCAGGAGAGACCAAGCGGATCTTCTTCGCGGGGGACACGGGGTACTATCCGGTATTCAAGGAGATTGGGGTTCGCCTGGGCCCGTTCGATCTTGCGGCGATCCCAATCGGAGCCTATCGCCCCGCCTCGATGATGAAGATGACTCATATCACGCCTGAAGAAGCCTTGCAGCTGTTCGCTGATGTCCAAGGGCAACACTTCGTCGCCATGCATTGGGGCACGTTCGACATGACGGAAGAAGCGATTGAGGAGCCGCCTCTGCGGTTGAAAGCCGAGGCCAATCGGTTGGGGCTTGACCCTTCCAGGGTGTGGGTCTTGAAACATGGAGAGACCCGAGGATGGTGAGGAAGGGAATGAGCTAGAGTTTCCTGCATTTTCTGAATAGGGTGGAAGCGTTCGTTGCCTGCTATGACCTGCCCCCTTTGAACCATCAACAAAGAAAACACTTATCTGGATAACAATGGGAACATGGTGTCACATGGTACGACGCCTTTGTTTCAGGTATCCGATCGAGACAATGCAGTGCAGACCGCGGTGGATGCCAAAATGTGGCGAAAGGCAGGGGCGGGGTGGAGGGGCGGAACCATAAAAGGGTTGGAGAGTAAGCTGGGCTATCTTAAGAGATTGGGGGCCACGGCTATCTGGGTCAGCCCTGTTTTTAAGCAGGTTAGCTTCCAGGAGACCTATCATGGTTATGGTTCCCAGGATTTTCTAGAGATTGAACCGCACTTCGGGACTCGCGATGACTTTAGGCAACTGGTCGCATCAGCGCATTCGCTTGGCTTGTATGTAATCCTAGACATTATCATGAACCATGCCGGGAATGTTTTCGGCTATGATGCGAATCGTTACCTGGAACAAGACGACGCAGGGAGTCCTTACATGGACCCTCGGTGGGATGGAGATCTCTACTCGGTCAAGGGGTATCATGACAAGTCCGGGAACGCCACCATTCCTTTTGGCACCATCAATCTAACCACCCATGGCGCGGCATGGCCGGATGGAGCCATTTGGCCCGTCGAGCTTCAAGCTTCCTCATGCTTTACGCAACGGGGAAGAATCAACAACTGGGATTACCCCCCTGAGTTTGTGGAAGGTGATTTTCTGGATTTGAAGGATATTCATCTCGGGCAAGGGCAACCCGAGGAATATCAGCCGTCACCGGCATTAAAAGCCCTGTGCGACATATATAAGTTTTGGATTGCCTTTGCGGACCTTGATGGTTTTCGAGTTGACACCGTTAAACATATGGATACTGGCGCGATGCGATATTTCACATCGGTGATCCATGAGGTTACGCAACGGCTTGGCAAGGAGAATTTCTATCTCATTGGCGAAATTACCGGAGGCCGAAAGCGCGCCTTCGAAACACTAGAAGAAACCGGCATGAATGCCGCTCTTGGCATCGACGACATCCCAGACAAATTGGAATATCTCGTGAAGGGCCGTCGTAATCCTCAACAGTATTTTGATCTGTTTCGCAACTCACTGTTGGTGCAAAAAGACTCGCACGTCTGGTTCAAAAATAAGGTCGTGACGGTCTTTGATGATCATGATCAAATTCGCAGGGGCTCGAACAAGGCGCGTTTTTGTGCGCATGATGACGGAAACAAATTGGTGCTTAACGCGCTGGCTCTCAATGCCACATCACTTGGCATCCCCTGCATTTACTACGGCGCGGAGCAGCGTTTTGATGGATCTGGCGATAACGACCGCTATATACGCGAAGCCATGTTTGGCGGCGCGTTTGGAGCCTTTCGGAGCAAAGATCGCCATTGTTTCAATGAAAATGAACCACCCTATCAGGAACTGGCCAAAATTCTTACCCTGAGAAGACAGAAATTACCCCTGCGACGCGGGCGCCAATTCTTGCGGCAAATCTCAGGCGATGGTCACAACTTTGGGTTTCCTGACATGGTGGGAGGGGAGATCCGCTCAGTAGTGCCATGGTCTCGCATATTTGATAGCCAGGAAATTCTCTTGGCCATCAATACTGATCCACAAGGGGTTAGGAATGCATGGGTGGTCATTGATGCTGAGCTTCATCACGACGGACAAACCTTACAATGTCTCTATTCAAGTGATGCGAGCCAGATAGGAAAGACTATGACGGTATCGACACGAAACATGAAGAGGGTAGTCGACCTGACCGTGCCCGCGGCTGGATTTGTCGTCTACGAATGACCAGTCTTGGAGCCAAGGATCCCGAGAATTTCCTCACTGCCGGTTTTGGTGTGAAGGTGGCGACGGAACGTTCCGTGAGAACGAGGCTTATGGATGACACCTTGCCGATTATGAAAACGATGCCCTTCACCTAATGTGTGATGACGCTAGAGGACACTGAATACGGTATTTGGGTACGTATCGCAAGTCATTGCTCGGTATCCATTTTAATTGACTGTATAGTTCGTTCGGGCCTCCCCCAGGCGTCAACATGGTTGTAGGACCATCGCGTGTGGAACCACTCCTGCCTCGCAGTGTTTTGGTGGCTCATCGGTGACCGAAAAAAATGATTCCCGAGCATGGTCACCTACACGTTTGGCGAACCAGAGGATGACGGTTCTGGCACGGGCGATTGAGCGGGTCGGCGCACCCTTCTGATGGGACGCTGTGGGTTTGATTCATCTGCGGCGTGGGATGGAGCTTCTGGGGTTGGCGTCTGAGCGCTTGTTGAATCTTCTGCAGGCTCTGGATATAGAATCTTCAAGAGCCATTGAAGCATCTCGGGCGCTTTGGCGTACAGGTATCCTAACACGATGACCACACCCACTACCGTCGCTAGATCCCACCATTCCGCTTGCTGCTTGGCATCCTTCGCGGCTTCATCCGCGTCCCACTCGGCCACGCGGGCTTGGAGCACGTCATCAATGGCGGCGTACCCTTCGGACAGCGGTTCAGCTCCCGTGAGGAACTCGTCAAGCTGTGCGAGGACGTCCGCCAGAGCTTTGATTCGCTGCCGCGGTGAAAGTACGCGCGTGTTGAAGCATGTGACGAGTCGACGCTGCGCCTCATCAATGAATGCCGCCTTCCTTTTTCTGCGTGTTGTCTGTATGCGTTCTTCATTCCGCTGGTTGGCCCGTCTGCGTTCGTCTGCTTCACGAGTCCCCCGGACCTCCTTCTCCTGCCGAAGCAGGAAAGCAGTATAGACTCGATCACGCACCCCTACCGCAAGTTCGTTCACTTCTTGGACTGCCCACTCCTCGATCGGTTCATTTCTCAACTCACGTTCGATGGCCAATGTG
>JBBRRN010000373.1:0-4240 GCA_038200685.1 Nitrospirales bacterium | reverse complement strand
CGGTGTCGGTGGCGCCGGGTGCAATGCGTTGAATACCATGATTACGTCTGGATTAGCGCGGGTCGATTTCATCGCGGCGAATACGGATCTGCAGGCGTTGGAACGATCGCGGGCGTCATATAAAGTTCAGCTGGGCCCTGAACGGACCAGGGGACTCGGCGCCGGGGCCAAGCCGGAAGTCGGAAAAGACTCGGCATTAGAAAGCAAAGATCAGATTCGGGAGTGTCTTGAGGGCGCCGACATGGTGTTCGTGACCGCGGGGATGGGTGGCGGAACCGGAACGGGCGCCGCGCCGATTGTGGCGAGCATCGCGCGTGAACTCGGTATCTTGACGGTCGGGGTCGTGACGAAGCCTTTTTCATATGAAGGTCATCGCCGGATGCTTCATGCGGATGAAGGGATACGCGACCTCCGTCGGCATGTGGACACCTTACTGATAATACCTAATCAGCGATTGCTCGGCATCGTCGACAAAGCGACACCGCTGCTCGAAGCGTTTAAGGTCGCTGATGACGTACTCCGGCAGGCCATTCAGGGGATTGCCGATGTGATCACGACCACCGGCCATGTGAATGTGGATTTCGCCGACGTCCGGACCGTGATGTCCCATACGGGTCGCGCAGTGATGGGGATGGGTGTGGCGCGCGGAACGAATCGGGCCATCGAAGCGGCGCAAAAGGCGATTTGTAGTCCATTGTTGGAGGAAGGGAGTGTCGAGGGGGCGCGCGGCGTGTTGTTGAATATCACCGGTGGCCCAAACATGACGCTGCATGAGATCGAGGAGGCGGCGACGATTGTCCAGCAGACCGCTGACCCTGAAGCCAACATCATTGTTGGACAGGTGATTAACCCCGATATGGGCGACGACTTGGTTGTGACTGTGATTGCCACAGGGTTTGAACGAGAGGATCAGCCTGCTCCGATTCCTGTGGCCGCGGTTCGGACTTCCCGTCCCATGCAACAGACGGTGACCACCGGCGCTGGCCAGACGATGGGAGAACGAGTATATGCGGAACGGCCCTTCAAAGATTTCGATCGCCCGACCTACTTGCGACGGATGGGAGACGGCAGAGGCGCGATGGAGCGAGCCGCGGCAGTCACGGACGATGAATGGGATGTGCCGACATTCCTGCGCAAGCAGGTTGACTGAGCCGACAGGTCTGTAGGGTGAGTCATCACATCAGGGGATGGTTATGAGTGCAGCGGTCATCACGGTTCCTGCCTTCGCATCCGCGCGCGACGGCGTTCGGCATTTCTTTGGCACGCGCCGTCACGCAAGCTCACTGGAGTTCGATGTCGGAGTTCCCGCTCGTCAGTCTGGTGCGCAGGGGCGCGGCTGGCTGCTGTCCGTCAAGCAGGTACATGGGACTGAGGCCTTGGTCGTAGATCGTCCACTCACGGAGTCGGATCAGTTCCCCGGTGGGTGGGATGCGTTGGTGACGGATCAACCAGGCGTGACGGTAGCCGTGCGCACGGCGGATTGTGTCCCCGTGCTCGTGTATGACCCACGCCGGCGTGTTGTCGCGGCGATTCATGCCGGTTGGCGGGGCGCGGTGGCTGGGATTGTTTCGAAAACGCTCACGCTGATGACGAACCGATTCGGGTCGACCCAGTCGGATCTGCGAGTCAGTATTGGACCCTCGGCCGGCCCCTGCTGCTATGAAGTGGACGATCCGGTGCTCGACCAGCTTCGAATGGGATTGTCTGATTGGGAGTCGGTTGTGCATGACTATCGAGGGCATAAGGCTCGGCTCGATCTCAAAGCCATGATCCGCCGGCAAGTGGAGGGAGCGGGTGTGTCCACATCAGCTGTTTCGGCGGTGAATGTATGCACGATCTGCCACGATCAGCTTTTTTATTCCTATCGACGGGAAGGCCGGGTGAACGGGACGATGGTCAGTGGGATCATGCTACTCTCTCATAACTCAGAGTGAGTGCGAGCGTGTGCGCTGACATTTACCCGGGGGGTCTGTACAATACGTCAGAACTTTGTAGCATTTCTTTGAAGGAGCGCTCGAGCAGTATGTCGAAGGAGTATCGTCGTACCGTTGAGGAAGGGGTTATGATGGTGCGGGTTGGCTGAGGTATTAGGGGAGCGCGGTGTGTCTAGTTCAACGATCATGAAGAAGATCGCGTTCATCGGAGGCGGCCAGATGGCCGAAGCCATGATTGGTGGTCTCCTTGCTGGGCAGGTGTGCTCTGCTGAGTTGATTTGGGCAACGGACCCCGTTCTCGATCGCCGTGATCGCTTAAAAGGGCAGTTCGGCATTCGAGTTGGTTCTGCCAACCGGGAAGCGGTCGCTTGGGCTGACGTAGTCGTTCTGGCAGTGAAACCTCAAGCGCTTCCTCCTGTGCTCAGTGAGCTTGGCCCAATCCTGGCCCATGCCCTTGTGATCTCTATTGTGGCAGGGGTAAAGCGTTCGACAATCGAAGAGCAAATTTCCGGGGGGGGGCGGGTTGTGCGTGCGATGCCAAATATTCCGGCGTTGGTCCGGGAGGGTATGACTGCTCTGACCTTGGGGAATGCGGTCTCTGAAGATGACGGTCACGTGACTCGAATGGTATTCGAAGTAGTTGGTCGTGTGGTATTGGTTGAGGAACAATTAATGGATGCTGTGACCGGGTTGAGCGGGAGTGGGCCGGCCTATGTGTTTCAGGCCATTGAAGCGTTGGCGGACGGAGGAGTGATGATGGGCTTGCCGCGGAAGACCGCCGAACTCCTTGCGGCCCAGACAGTGCTTGGCGCGGCTCGCTTGGTGCTTGAATCGGGCGTACATCCTGCGCAACTGAAAGATCGAGTGGCGTCTCCTGGAGGCACGACCATCGCCGGGCTTCATCGGCTTGAACAAGGGGGGTTTCGTGCTACATTAATGGCTGCGGTTGAAGCGGCTACCACACGATCGAAAGAGTTGGGACGCTGATGTTTGTAGCGGGGAATGTTCTTTCGGCGGTGGCCTCCATTCTTGACTATGTGTTATGGCTGTATATGTGGGTGATCATTGCTCGCGCCCTGATCTCGTGGGTCAACCCAGATCCAGGGAATCCGATCGTCCAATTTCTCAATCGTGCGACCGAACCGGTCCTCGCTCCAATCCGACGATTGATTGGAACGCGGATAGGCATGGATGTGTCGCCCATCGTCGTGATCTTGATCATCAATTTTCTGCAAATCGCGGTTGTGCAGTCACTCAAGGAATTAGCTGTGAGGATGAACTGAGATGACCATGGGGGATGGCATGAGAATGACGCCGCTTGATATCCAACAAATGGTGTTCAAGGTCGTCTTTCGCGGATATGACAAGGAAGAGGTAAATCGATTCCTCGAAGAAATAGCGCAGACGGTCGAATTGTTGAATCGAGACGATGCGGTTCAGCGAGAAAAGATTGTATTTCTGGAACAGCAGCTTGCCGAGTTGAAACGGACGGAGGCGACGTTGTCGAGTACTCTGTTGTCCGCTCAATCACTGGCAGAGGATCTAAAGCGGAATGCTCATCGGGAGGCGGATCTCGTCATCAAGGAGGCTGAACAGAAGGCCGGAGAGATGATTCACCGGGCCAGGGTCGAGCTGACCGATACACAGCGCGACCTCACGGCGCTCCAGAAGCAACGCTTGCTGATGGTTGAGCGCTTCCGCGCGTCGTTGCGCATGTTCGAACGTATGCTGGAAGTCGAAGAACATGAAGCGTTCCATGACGCCGCAATCGCATCGGCAGAGAAGCTTGAAGGAGAGTCGAGCCCGAGACTCTAACTCGCCCGAACTGGCGGTTTCTCTCCTGCTCAGGCGTTTCTAAGTTGTCTCGTCCTGTTCCTCCACGGTAGCGTTTTTCCCCACCAACGACAGGTCGTTCTCCCATGGTGATGAATCGCGTCATTCAGGCGGCACTGCAGTCAGCCGTTGACGAGGGTGTATTCCCCGGCGCCCAGCTCGCGGTGCGTCTGCATGGAGAGTTGCAATGTGTGATTGTCGCTGGGCGGTTGTCGTCAGAGCCTTCGAGCCTTCCGGTACAACCCACCACTCTGTATGACCTCGCGTCTCTCACGAAGCCGCTGGCAACGGGCACATCTCTCTTGCTTCTGGCGCAACGTGCCAAGGTGACGCTTGAAGATCCTGTACAGAAAGTCTTATCAGAACTTGAAGGGATGCCAATTGGTCAGGCAACGGTGAAAGACCTCTTGACCCATCGTTCGGGCCTGCCAGGATGGCGGCCCTTCTACGAGCGGCTTGGCACTGAAGGTGTT
>JBBRRN010000372.1:0-4265 GCA_038200685.1 Nitrospirales bacterium | reverse complement strand
TTGATCCTCCCAATACCCGCCCTTCCCCCCGGCGATGTCGGAAAGCCTCTCCACCAATTGGATCCTCATCACAAACTTGGCGTGTTTGTAGCCAAGTTGCCGTTCGAGCCGGAGACGGAGCGGTGCGCCATGGGGAATGTCCAGCGAGGCGCCATTCAACTCATAGGCCAGAATCGTTTGCGGGTGATAGCAGTCGGCCAGGGCCATGCTCTCATAGTAGGCCACGCCTTCATCGTCGACATCGGCGCAATGGAAGACGGCGAACTTGACATTCGGCATCGGCTGAACCTGATGCATCAGATCGCCGAGCGGGACGCCGGTCCACTTGCCGATCGCGCTCCAGCCTTCGACGCAGTCGTGCCGGGTAATTTGCGTGCGAGCCGGTAGTTCTTTGATCGCTGCTAATGACCAACTCATGGGGGTCTGCACCAGACCGCCAATGTCCACACTCCACTCCGCAAACTTCTGTGCAACATGCTCGGCATAGTCCGCCGTGCCTGGATTGGTGTTCCCATTCGTCGGAAACACCTTCGAGATGTCAGCGTCCCCATATTCTTTGGCGAGAGCATTCGTGGGCGTGAGGGCCCGTTGCACCTGTTCGGTCAGTTGCTCCGTCTTGTTCAAGATGGAAGGGAACCACCTGCTCTGCGTCAGATTGTCGCAGCCGGCGAGGGCAAGAAGACTTGTGGCGCCCAACGTCCCTTTCAGAAACTGTCTACGCTCCATTCCTCGTTCATGTGCGCCCATAAGATCCTCCGTTTCGATGAGATATGATGAGGAATATTGAGACGGAAACATCTCGCTATAACAGGACGTTCAAAGGAGCCACGGCTCCTCGAGTGAACGAGAACGCCGTTGGCGGGTTCTTTCAACGTCCTGCTCCTTCATGCTTCACGACAAACCATCCGGTCACCATCGACCGGATGTTGTTGAAGAATCCTGTCACGATTACTTGTAACACATGAATCACGATGAACCCGACGAAGGCAAAACAGGCGAGAAAATGTATCGTCCGTGCTCCCTGCCGTCCACCGAAGATCGTGAGCAGCCAGGGGAATGCCGTATCGATCATGGGCGACATCGTGAGGCCTGTCAGGATGATCAACGGCGCCACCCCAAACAGAATCACGACATAGGCGAGTTTCTGCAGCACATTGTACCGCGTGGCTTCCTCACCTTGGGGATGCCGGAGGACCATGTGATCTTTGACGGCCTTGCCGATGCCACGCAGCTCGTTGCCGGTCGGAGCCAGGTCGCGCGTGACATGCCGGCTGATCAACGCATAGACCATGAACAGCAATCCGTTGATTACGAAGACCCAGGCAAAGAAGAGATGCCATTGCCGTCCCATCGCGAGCCATCTGGCGCTCGGAGCGGTTGCCCAAGCAGGAAAGGCACGGCCCGAGCCATCCGAATAGCCAAGGACCCCCGTCGTATCGAATTGGCGGTCCACGATCGTCGTAATGCCTTTCGTCTCACCGCTTTCGGTCTTCATGGAGCGGATCGAGAACAACGGCTGGTCTCGATCGGAACGATCACCCCAATAGAGGGCGGGATGCGCATTGAAGATTTGCAGCCCGCTCATAATGAGGATGAAGAGACAAGGGACGTTGAGCCAATGGCTGATCCGCACCAGCAGTGTGTGACGATACACACGTTCGACGGAAGGGAGAAAAGAGACTGACTGCTCAGTCCTAGAGGTTTGAGCAACGGGCGCCGGCAATTCTGAAATTGACATGCTCTTCCCCATGACTCACTGCCTCTCCAGACTCAATGGGCGCCGCCATAGCCTTGCTCCTGAGTCATTTGGCTACCTGCGTACGGACCAGTCGTATGGCAGGCAAGTTCCTTACTGGGATTGTGGCGCGACAGGGGAGAAATGAAACGGCCTGCGGTCGAGCGAACTGAGCGCAGGCCGTTGGGGCAGAAATCTGTGAGACGGTCGTGCGTCTTACTTGCCCATGTCTCCCATCTTGCCCTTGTCACCCTCCATCATCTTTCCACCCATCATCATTTTCCCATCCATCATCATCATTTGGCCGTCCTTCATGTGCATCTCTTTCCCGTCCTTCATCATCATCTTGCCGTCCTTCATGACCTTCGTGCCATTGGACATGGTCATTTCGCGATCCATCGGCATCGTCTGCCCGTCCTTCATCATCATCATCTTGCCATCCTTCATCATGACGCCATCCTTCTCCATGGCCAAAACGGAGGAGACAAGGAATGACACGGACAAGAAGAGCGCAACCACTGCGAGGGTGACGGTTCTATACTTCATCATGGCTTTTTATCTCCATTTTCTATGTATGATCTGAGTGTGGTGTGGATGACTGTCCGAACGACGTGGGATACCGGAGCGGCATGGAGGGCCGCGCCCGACTTGAAGGGACGTGAGACTGGTCTCCTTGCTCGGGTGACGGGTCATTGGTTCCTTAATCGCATTGGCACGGTGCAACGCGTGCTGGCCCCCCCACTCGGTGCGGGAACAGCCATGTCGGCAGGTTCTGATAAACGCGCACCTTTAGTAAATCTTGCCCCCGCCGTCCCCCTGGGCGCTCGCAAACCAGCGCCCTCTCACTCTCCTGTCCGCCATCTCAGTTGCGGGTAAGGCGTGTGTCTACGGCCAGTCTTGTCGATTTTGCAAATCAGTATATGTCCCCAGAAACATCCCTGGGCCTCCAATCTTTCCCTCATCCTATTGTAGCCTTCAACACAAAGAACTAGTCAGAACCCTAGTCTTCCCTCAACAGCTCCGATATCTGTCGATCGCAATCCGTTCGGCGATCAAATCTTCTTTCACCCTGTCGTCCTACGATCCCTCTTCGCCATATTCTGTGACCAGAACACGGTGTCAGAACCCATTGTCTGAATTAACAGCCCTGAATGGACGACGCGCATGGCGCATAGGCTCTCCGAGGACCACAACTCATCTGAACCGGTATTGGTTCAGGCCTGCGCGCAAGGTTCAAAGCATGGCAATTTCTTACGATTGACGAAGTGGCTCACGCTATGAACCGAGAGCAGAACGGACCTTGATTCCTGTTCGTACCCTCCCTTCCCAAGATCGTCGCCGCCTTCCGGCAGCCGATTAAACGCGGTGCGAAACAGACCCTCTGCGATCAAAGACCAAGTCTAAAACTCTGAGAAGTTTTGACCACCTTTCTGTCCCTCCCGAGCACGCGGTTATCTGTGTGGGAGCCCGCGCGACTGAACACGCAGAAATAATACTTTTGAACATCTGCGCGGTATTAGTATATGGAGGCACGATACTCTCGACAGAAGTCGCGACCCATCGTCAGCGGAGGCCGAGGTGTTTCAAATGACCGTTTCAATAAAACTTCATGGAGAAAGGAATGCACATCATGTGCTATCTGACAGGAACACCTCAGGTCAGGTCGGTGATGCCAGGACCCGTTACTTGAGAGAAACTTTCTTTTCGTCTGGCTTCGCATACAAGCGCGGACTCACCAGTTCGATGCGCAGGATGGGCCCCAAAAGTTGCAACGGTCCTTCGTACTGCACGAAACTTGGAATCCTATCGACCATAATCCAACAGTCATAATGAAACTCGGCGGGGAGTTTCCCGATCAGCTTGCCGAGCCACTCCTCAATCATACTGAGTTGGGGGGTAAAAACGAACTGCGTCACTCTGCCTGAGCGGTCGCCGATTTGAATGGAGTGCTCCTCTGTGGCATGGAGCTCCACAGGAACAACCTGCGGCGCGGGTGTGAATGCGAGGACACTCACCGTTTCCGCGGCGCCCTTCGGGAGATTCTTTGCCACCATGATGAGCATGCCGTTATAGACATCCTTGGGCAGATTAAACTGTCCGCTCTGCACGTCCTCTTTCCCCTGCGTTCCCCTTTGAGAGCGCACCGTGTATTGCGCGCTGCCTCGGTCTATCGACACATTGAGCTGTTCGGGAAACGACGGGCCGCGTTGGACCAGACGGTAGGTGATGAGGGTGAACACCCGCTGTTGCGAGAAGGCGACTTTTTCGTCGTGCAGCGAGCCGTCCTTAAACCGGAACACCAGTTGGCTTTCGAGCAGATCGCCTTCTGAGACCATCTGAGTGATTTCACCGTGGCCCACGATGTCCCCGGCAAGAGATCGAACGAGGAGAAACCCATGGGTCACGCCTTCGGGGAACCGCACTGAGACAGGGGCGGCCTCAACAGCAGTGGCGAGGAGCGCGGCGAGCATCATGAGGACCGCGAGGCAGAGAAGTGGTGAATGTGCAGTCGTGCCTCGCCCATGAGTCC
>JBBRRN010000371.1:0-4280 GCA_038200685.1 Nitrospirales bacterium | reverse complement strand
GAATCTCATTCTCTTGGTTTTAGCTTCAACAAAAAGAGCAGCACCTTCCTGATCCACTATCCAGTCAACCGTTCGTTTTGATTCTTTCCCGACCCGATACTCACATTCGGGATACAGGCGAGTCCTCTCTCTCGTGAGTCCTCTTCCTATTACTTGTCCCACATACCACTGAAATGCGTCTCCGAACGCATTTTCAAATCCTGGCTGGTTGAAAATCTCGTAGTAGACGCCGTTCGTGAATCTCCAGAAGAGAAGCGTCGGAATGGGGCAAACCAAACAATCTCTCCCTTGATATCTCATTTTAATTAGCGGGTATGCTCTCAAGGAGTGATAGGCATATGCGAACCTGTCATTCATTTGATGCTCGCCCTGCAATAGACCCTTCAAATCAGAAAGACTGCGTGAAAAGTGACTCAAGAAACGATCAAGTCCGTCCGATGACAGGCCAGGGATTTGTATATTGGGAGGGTAAAACAGAGCGAAGGTTTGCATGAAATTGCCAAGTAATGCCATTCCAAAAAGAAACAACTCTTCCGATGAAAGTCCTGTCGCTGTCCGTATTATTTCCGTAAGCGGAGGATGTCCGTAAATCATATGGTAGCGTGTGATGTTCTCAGCGGTTGGTCGGAACTCCTGCCATGGAAACTGGCGATGAGCCATCCGATGGAGTTCCTGCATGAGAAGATCGGGTGCCCTATAACGCCCAGCGATCACCTCTTCTAGGTCCTTAAGTTTTTTTATTGTCCTTGCGAGAGTATTCCAACTCTTCAGGGTGTCCTGGGCTTGACCAGATTCCTTTGCGTGTAGAACTATCTCGCGACACATGGTTTCAAGGTGAAATTCTGCTATCCAACCTGCCCCTCCAGAATGTGACGCGGCAGATAGGTAGCCCCGATGAACCTCACAGTCAGATGGAATGTCCTGATTGAACTGTAGGTTGGACATATAGGCACGGATAACTGCGAGTGAATCCGCCAGCCCTAGTTTTCGGATGGCATTCCGAAACGGCTTGTAGGCCTCAAAAATTATGGGATCTTGGTTTTTGTCCATGACAATCAAAGGAAATGAAAACATTCTACTTTCCTGGAGAGGGCCTGGTCGATCCCCCACCGATACATGCTCCTTCCAAGCTTGTTCGTCTACTCTTCCGAGGCACCCTGGATTAGTCCCCCACTTCTCACCTGCCCACCCATGGCATACCGAGACGTGTCATTAGCCTGAGCGAGGGCTGTCCAACTCTCTACACCTCCCCCTTCGGGGAGCGGCCAAGGTTGCCCTTTCCTGCGCGCATCGAACGACCCTCATCATTCTGAATGATCCTTCCAAGCTTGCTCGTTCTCTCTCTAGGGATGGGGGCTGATTGATCTTCCACTGCGCGCGTCCAACGAGGGCCTTCTGAGGCCGCGCGTTGCGCGAGCACAGAAGATCATCAGGCTCCATCCCCTCCTATGCTGGTGTCGTCAAGTAAGAACATACTGCTACTTGAACGGGGCGGCTGCTTCCGAAGGCTTGGAAAATATTTGTGATACCCAGCACAGTGGCATAGTCAGCCGACTACGGAAAACTCACTGAATGTATTGGATGTTCCCTAAGAAGTGGAAACTCAAGCGGACTGAATTATTTGGGGAACGAATGGTGTACAATATTTAACACACAGCCAAGAAATTAATTGGGGCAGGACAATCTCCTGTTGATCTCGTTGACCAATTTGTTAGATGATAATTGGTTGAATCACGATATCGGACAACAGAGGTGACTATCATGACCAAATCGCAAGCTGCCGCGTTACGCGAGAAGTGGGCAGAGGGTGACAATCCACCTTGTCGGCATCTGCACCTGGAGTTGGAGCACAACAACAACAATTATTTGACGGACAACTATCACTGTACTGCCTGCGGCGAGTTAGTTGCCGCGAATACCCGTGATCCCTTTCAAGTCATCTAACCCTGACCAATCCATCCCTCCATCTTCAGGATCTGAGAACGGAGTTCACTGAGCGACAACATCAGCCGGGCGCATGGCTTTCAAACACTTTCTGCCAATCAAGGCAACCAGTCCACAGTTGCGAATTTCGATGGCATAACGAAAGCCCTGGGTCGTTGGCTAGCCATGCACAGAACTCTTCTGAAAATATTCCGTGACAATGACGGCGCCTATCGCCGTAGGAAGGCGATCCACCGCCACAGGTTCAGCATACTCGCGAGGGAAGCCGCCACGTAGGTCAGCGCGGCCGCGGTAAGGATGCGCCGAGCCCCCCGCTCGTCTTCAAGTGACAGGTAATTTCTTTGCTGGAGCACCGGGACCGCACGCCGGAAGCTGGCGTCCCACTCGACTGGAAGCGTGACAAGATGCACGAGTGTGGAAATCCCCATCGTCGCCATCCCGGCAACCAGGACAACCACACCCGCCGCAGGAGTCTGCGCCAGCGCCGCGGCAATTGGAATACCCATCATCACCACCCCTCCAAGCTTTTCCGCACCCTGCGCGACCCGCACCAGTCGCGTGCGCTCCGTGAACGGTTGGTAGCCCGTATGGTCTTGAATGGCATGCCCGACCTCGTGAGCGGCCACGGTGATAGCGGTGAGGGATTTCCCATCGAATTTATCGGGAGTCAGGCGAACAGCCTTGGCCTCAGGGTCGTAATGGTCGCCCTGCTCCGTCATCTCTACCTTGATGTGCTGCATGTCGAGCTGATCAAGCAGGTGTCGCGCTAATTCCGCTCCAGTTCCCGGATAGTCAGACCGGGGCATTCTATGCTGGGCAAACACCCGCCTGGTCCATAGTTGCGGACCGAATACGACGATACCGACAATGATCAACAGCAGGGCTATACGCACCCTATACTCCCATCACTTCTCAGGCGAGGCATCGGCCCAGGCCATCGGCACACACATGTGTGGGATCGCCCATTTTCCCTCACGTTAACACAATGACCAGACGCACTTTCTTCTCAAGGGTCAGCTTAGGCCTATCTTTACTGCGCCGATCGACCGAACACAGGCTATGCTCTCCCACCCTCTCTATTTGCCTAGGTAACAGCTCCATGCCTCAGCTGGTAGCTGGCGTGATTTGGCTGTCTATGCTATAGACCGCATCTAGTTCCATCGAACAACCTCGAAAGACGCAAGCACGATGCCGGATTCCATTGATGTGATCTTCATCATTTTCTCTACCCTCATCATTCTGAGCATTTTTACGATCAAGCTCTCGAATCGGTTTGGCATCCCCTCACTGGCCTTGTTCCTCATCATCGGCATGTTGGCAGGGTCTGACGGTCTCGGTGGCATCTCGTTCGATAATCCGTCCTTGGTGCGGTCGCTAGGTATCACTGCGCTCGTCTTGATTCTGTTTTCAGGTGGATTGGACACGGAGTGGGCAGCGGTGCGCCCCATCGTGTGGCAAGGGCTATCGCTCTCGACGATCGGGGTTCTGATCACTGCGCTGCTCATCGGGGTGTTTGTGGCCTGGGTCCAGGGGTTCTCATTCCTGGAGGGCCTCTTGCTCGGCGCCATCGTGTCGTCCACCGATGCTGCGGCCGTCTTCATGGTGCTACGGGCGCGAAAAACTAAGATCCCCAGGCGGTTGATCCAATTGCTCGAATTTGAGTCAGGCAGTAACGATCCGATGGCCGTCGTGCTGACGATTGCGCTGATTCGACTGTTGACGGAACCCTCGACCTCTTTCGGGGAGCTTGTCGTATTCTTTGTGATGCAAATGGCCGTGGGAACCGCGATTGGTATTGCGATGGGTGAAGTCATGCGGCGATCGTTCAATGCGCTCGACTTGGAGTTAGAAGGCATTTATCCGGTACTGTCGGTGGCGTTGGCGCTGCTGACCTATGGCCTGACCGACTACCTGGACGGGAGTGGGTTTCTCGCCGTGTATCTGGCGGGGCTCGTCATGGCTCGAAAACCGTTTACTCACCAGCAAAGTGTCTTGCGTTTTCACGACGGGCTGGCCTGGCTGATGCAAGTCACCATGTTTTTGACGCTGGGATTACAAGTTTTTCCAGCAAGGCTCGTGCCAATCGCCGGGGCAGGCATCCTGATTTCTCTTTTCCTGATCTTCATCGCCCGCCCTGCGAGCGTCCACGCGGCGCTGGCCTTTTCACCGATGTCGCTTCGAGAGCAGACGCTGGTGGCCTGGGCAGGGCTCCGTGGGGCCGTGCCGATCATCTTGGCCACGTTTCCCTTAGTGGCCGGGATCGAGAAGGCAGACATGATCTTTCATATGGTGTTTTTTATTGCGCTCACGTCCGTCGTCATGCAAGGGACGGCGAT
>JBBRRN010000370.1:0-4289 GCA_038200685.1 Nitrospirales bacterium | reverse complement strand
CCTGCTCGACAAATTGATCATGGAGTCATGCGATCAGGCAGTGCAGCGCGCGATCGCGACTATCTCCCAGTCCGATCCGCTTATCAAATTGCTCGAACAAGTTAAGCGTGGACGGATGACACCCACCGATGCGGGGTTGCGAGCCGTAACCGACTCGTGGTTGGACACATACAGGAAAATTATTGAGTCCGGTGGATTCAATAGACAGGCCTTGCGCCGCATCGATCCATCTCCTCGTTTGGCCGTGTTAATCGAATGTGGTGTGCTGACCGAGGTGGCGGAGTCGGTTGCCGACCTCCGCGAGAGTTTTAAGCGGACTCTCGCCGCCGCGACGGAGTGATCTCATCCCATGAGGGCTCTCTGGATCATCGCCGTTTTGTTCCTGGTTACAGGGGAAGGGTGGGCTGAAGACACACTCGGGACGCGGCCGCTCCTGACGATTGCACGCAAGGATCTTCCTACTTTCCTGCCTCCAGATTGCCAGATCCTGATCGATCCTCACTCTATTGAGCTATTTCTCGATGCGCTGGATGGGCGCCCGCCGAATTGGGATCTGGTCTACGGTCATGGCCATCATGACTCTGGTCTCGATGAGCGATTATTCAGCCTAAACCGGGAGCGAGATGCGAAGCGGGCAGGGAAGGAGGCCCTTCAGTGGAAGATGGTCTTTCTCTGGTCGGGAGAGCTCTCGCGGTACAATCCGACGATTGGTGGGTTTGGTCTCGCCGTTGGGCCAACGTTCACGCCGACCAGATGGGGTGTGGTCAGATTCAAACCCGAAGAAGTGCCAAGTAATCTCATCGTGATCCCTGAGCCCCGTATCCGTGATGTCCTTCGCCGAAAGCTCGAGGCCGGCCGAAAAGTCGACATTGAAATAGTGATGGTGGGGAGGCTCATCCCCGATGAGTCACTGGTCTACGACTTTTCCCACGATGAAGAAGGTGTGGGGATCATCATGCCGGTCGTGAGGATCGAACGGGTTGAGTATCTGCTGCCACGGTGATGTCAAATTTCCGCTAATGGGCGTCCATTGCGCATCGAAATCCTGTGCCACTGGGTCGGCTGTCCATGGTGCCCCAGTCTCGGTCGCTCGTGCGAAGACTGATCGCCGGCTTGAGCCAGGATCCGCCGCGCATCGCTTTGATCGCTCCACGAGAAGGGCCCTGAGGATCTGAGAGCGGCGCGTCTTTGTAGTAGTTCGGGTCATACCAATCCTGCACCCATTCCGCGACGTTGCCTGCCATGTCATACAGGCCGTACGGGTTTGCACTTTCTGGAAAGCTGGCGACCGGCATGGTGAGCACGTTTCCCTTGAGGCCCTTCTCTTTTGAAATCTTCGCGCCCTCACCTTTGACCCAAAAGGCGTCCCAGTCCGCTCCGCTCTGAAAGTCGATGGTTCGCTCTGCCCAATAACTGGCACTGTTGGCTTTCTTGAAATCCCACTCGTTTCCCCAGGGGTAGCGGCGGCCATCGGTACCGCGCGCTGCCTTTTCCCATTCCGCTTCGGTTGGTAGTCGTTTGCCAAGCCAGACGCAGAACGCCACGGAATCCTCCCAACTGACATTGACCACGGGATGGGCGCCGATACCTGATATTGGTGCATTGTGTTCCCACAATGTGGACGCTGGGGTCGAGTGCGCTGGCGTACGATGTCCGGTTGTGCGAACAAACGATACATAGGCATCATTCGTGACCTCGTAGCGATCGATCCAGAATGGCGCAAGGTACACGAGGCGCTGTGGCTGTTCGTCGGGAAGCCCATCGCCTCCTGCAGGATTCCCCATCAGGAATTCTCCGGCAGGAACCAGTGCCATGTCGATCGGCAGAGGCGCGCTGAGCGCTGATGATAGATCGCTGACGATGGGAAGGAGGGACAGGGACAAGGAGATCAGCGTAGCCGTACAGAACCGACTCACCGTGACGTCTTTTTTAATCCGCAGACTTTGGCGACGGCATCGCGATACGCCAGCCAGAGTGTCAGACATTTCTTGAGGCCACGCAGTACGGTCTGTTGTTGAGCCTGTGTCGTGGCATAGTTGACCACCATGGCATAGGCATCGTGGCGGTGGCCGGCTTCAACCATTTGGTGGGCACGAATGAGATCCATGGAATCGACGGGCAGGCCGTGGTACTTCACCAATGGGTGGTGTTGGACGATCGTTTCAATCTCCTCGGCGGTCTTGGGCTTGGAAGGATCGACGATTTCGGCGCGATCCTTCACGCTGCCTTCTACAAAGACAGTGAGGGCCGCTGCTCCGATGACCCAGTCCCGGTTATTCGAGACACGGTCGAGCCACGCGCGGTAGCGTCGGCTGGCCGGCAAGAGCCGTGCTGCGTCAAAGTCGCGCGCCGACAACCCGAGGCCTGCCATCATTGTGAGGAATAATTCCGGATGCGATTTTCCCAGCGAGAGCCCACCGGTGTCTTCTTCGTAAATATTCTCGGCGAGCATTCGACGGATCGAGGTTGGCGGATTGTTCCCGTGAATGCGCGCAAGGAATACAGGAAAGTCACGCACGTAGACACGGTACTCCTGTTGGAAGTGGTGTGAGAGCTGATCGACAGTGACCGTTCCGTCGGCGAAGGCCGGCCACGCCCAATGATGTTTACGGTCCATGATACGCAAGAGTTCTTCTTGGAATCGACTTTTCGTCATGGGACGTGTCATATCTGTTGCCTTCCTAGTGAACGGATCATTACAATTCAAAGGCGTGGAGGTCTATGCATGAATCAGATGACGATTCAGAATCCTGAAGACATTCTGTCTATGCTGGCAGAAGTGTCTCTGCAAGGATCGGGTTTTGTGACGGACTGTCTCCTCGACTATGTGCTAGATGAAGGCTTCACGGAACCGATCTTTCTCAATGTCAGCGGGGAAGACCCTGACGCCTATTTTAAAGGCCAATCTCCTGCCTGGGCGGTGTATCAGATCCGAGAGTGGAAACGTGTGCTGACCGTTTCAGGCGGTTCCGGCAAAGAGCGCCGCGTGCAAATTACAGAAACTCCCTAATTCTTTGTGAGTGTAAGAGGGATGCGAAAAAAAAGCAACGAAACGACGGATGAACAACGGCGTCTGGTCGAATTGGTTAAGGAATACATCCCATGCCGATGATCCGGCTCACTGAGCCGCAAAGCATGGGCGAGCTGGCGATGATCACGAGTCTGTTGGAGGGCAGTGGCATCGCGTTTATCGTTCAAAACGAACATATGAGCAGCTTGTATCCGGGACTCCCCCTGCTCAACTCGTGTGTCATGGTCGACGAGTGCGATCAGCTCCGCGCGGAAGTCCTCCTCAGCCGACTGCGATTGGCGGTGCGGGACGTCTCGTCGCAACAGTAAGGAAACCCTAGCGTTGCGGCTTCGGGTTGTGCGGATTGGACGGGGACTGAGCGGGGAGCCGTTCGCCTGAGCCTTGGAACCAACCGCCGATGAGGTTGCCCTCTTCAAAGTACAGATAGCGATGTTTCACCACCGCAGCGCTTTCCCAATCTTCAAAAATCCATTCTTCGCGACGGATGCCTTCCTTGGTAAAGGTTGTGTTGATCGTTTGTGGTCCTCCCCAGGCTTCTAATACCTGCTCTTTCGACATCCCGACCATGACGCGATGCTCTGCGATATGTTCTTGAAAACCAGGGTCTTTCAGTTGTGCGATGAGAGGCCAGATCACCATGATGAGCACGAACAGACCAAGCCCGGCGTAGATGATAAGCCGAACCTGACGTCGGCGGATGAACGGGATTGGTTCTTCTAGATCGGTTGGAGCGGCGTTCATGGATTCATGGGTAGCCATGCTGGTGTAAGGCATAATGCATCGCATCGTAACAACGTGAATTGCAGAGAGTCAAGCGATGCGAACCTGTTGTCTCAATCTAATCAATGAGATGTGCGCAGTATGTATACTTGTGGTCATGGATTCATTCACACATGCGATGACGCGTGGAAATTGGAGACGCGGCGTTCTATGTACGAGTGGTACGGCCACCATGTTGGGAGTCCTGATCCTTTGGATCAGCAGCCTCCTGTTACCGGAAATCGCTTCTGCGACGACCATCTATTCCTATATTGATGAACGAGGCACTCCTGTTTTGACCGACAACTTCGAGAGTATTCCCGAACGGTATCGTGCAAAGGTGCAGGTGACCGAGCAGACCCCGCAGGGCATATCCGGGCATTCTGCCGCCATTAAACTACCGCAGAAGATGGCCGATTGGGCCCATGGGACAGATGGGATGCTCGGTTCATTCGCTCCAAGTATTTCAGGACTCACTCAATATCAGTCTCGACTGCTT
>JBBRRN010000369.1:0-4294 GCA_038200685.1 Nitrospirales bacterium | reverse complement strand
TGTGCGGGTCCAGCATCTTTTCGTAAAAGTCGTTGTCAAAATTGTAGTGTTCGTTTGCCACTCTCTTGGAGAGTCGCTTATTCTGCATATTGAAGACGCGAGCTTTGACTGCATTGACGATGAGGCGCTTATCGACAATGTCCTTGTCAAGCTGGACGGTATGGACCTTCGCGAAAAACTCGTCCAGCTGCATGGAATCCCACCATCCATCCATGTATGACTCGCCAAGCCCCAACGATCCCTCGGCCAGGACACGACCATAGAGTCCGTCGTTATGCACCTGAATATCTCCCGGCTGGGTGCCGTTGATTTGGATCTGAGCCTTGTCGAGCAATTGCTGGATGACCTGTTTATGACTCATCGCGTCAAGTATCCTTAATTGATTTCAATCGGGTCTGTGCGGTGAAAATATTATTCCGGTCCCGTGCTATGAGCTGGCGGAGTCCGTCCCATGTGGGTCTCACGTTCGGCGGCGATGGTTCTGGCTTTGATCTGTTCGGGAGGTGTTCTGAGATCCCACACGATCCCGAACCAAGACAGAAACGATAAGATGTAATAGGACAGGTCCACTTCCCACCAAAACCATCCCTGCTTCGCGGCCAACTGATAGTGATGGTGATTGTTGTGCCAGCCTTCTCCACAGCAGAGGACGGCAAGAAGGAAGCTGTTCTTACTCCCGTCGTTGGACTTGTACCTGACTCGGCCGATCATGTGGGTAAGGGAATTGATGAAGAATGTGCAATGGTACAGCGCGGTCGTTGAAATGAAGAAGCCCCAGATGAGGCCAGGAAAGCCCCATAGGCTATAGATGAGCAGCGCGTAGACGAGTGGCGGGATGAAGTAGAACCGGTTCAGGAAACAGATTTCAGGATATTGACGAAAGTCCCTCACGAGATTCATGTCGGTTTGTAAAGAATGAGCCGACAGGATCCAGCCGACGTGAGAAAACCAAAATCCTCGTTGCAGTGGGGAATGAACATCTTCTTCCTGGTCTGAGTATTTATGGTGATGTCGATGGTGAGCGGCCCACCACAACACGCCTTTCTGCGCGGACGTCATCGCGAGGAACGCCAGGAAAAATTGGAACGCCCGGCTGGTCTTGTACGAGCGATGGGAAAAATAGCGGTGATATCCTGCCGTGACGGCAACCATTCTCAGATAATAGCTGCCGATGGCCAGTATGACCCATTCCCAATGAATTCCGGTCTGAAAGGCCAAGAGGCACATCAGATGGATGGTCAGAAATGGGATGGCGTCCCAGTCCCAGTACTGAGAAGGCCGTTTCCAGGATCTACCTATGATAGAACTGTCGGTATGCTGGGCCATTCCGTTCATACAGATACCACTGCGCCCTCAGCGTAAGCCACAAGGGCTCACAACGAGTGGCCTCTCGTGTGTTCCTGACATTTTAGAATTACCCATCCCAACACGCCTCCCCGCTCCTCCCTGTGGTGGAGGCGGCACCCACCCGGGATCAGGCTGGGGGTGTGCGCCGTCGCTCCGTCGTAGAGGCCGTTGATCGTCTTGGTAGCGACTCGGAATGGGTCGAAATCGGAGAGACCTGCGCAAGAACGATCGACGGCACGCACGATCGTGGTGACATCGGCCGGCTCCGTGGAGCCGGTGCGCTTTCTCACTCGCATGGTCCGCTGCGGACAAGTGTCGTGGATCGGGATATCTTGAGGCGGGCCGGCTTCTGGTGTGGCAACGGGACTGGCCATTTTCTCGACAGGTTCACCGAGCATAACCATGCTCCTCCTTCGACGGGTTAGGCAAAAGGGATCACCCTTCGCGTAGCACCGCGAGGAAAATATGACAGTCTAGACGCGCGTGAATTCGCATGTGTCTCTCGAACCGATCTCCACCCCCACGGATGACATCAAAACCATGTGAGAGAATTGGTCGTGAACGAGAACGGAGAGAGGAGACTGAATCCGAACAAGCTCAGACCTACAGACCTCCCTCGAGGTTTCCAGGTCGAACCGGCTCAGGTTGTCTCTCCTATGCCGGATGTTGGCAAGTCTTCAGGCTCGCGAGCACTTCGGCTTTCGCCGGGTTACTACTATCCACCGCTTCCCAGCTCCAAAGAGCACTTGCGTGTCGTGGATTCGTTCTCGCGTAACGCTGCGGGGCAGTCCCGGAGTCACACCGAGTTCCCTCTTACTCTCTGAGAATACTCAGAGGACCAGCACTGGCACCAGTCTATTGCGGCCTCCGATATTTGTCAACAGCGATAGTGCAGGTCACGGCACGATACGGTTCATCAGCACGATGTCGCATGCTGAAGAGCGAAAGTCGCCCCCTATCGTTGTCGGATCCTACTCCCCAGGTCCAAGCCAACACGTGCCCATTACGGTATGTGGTGCCAGAAGCTAGAGCAGACGAAAGGTGGGCACTTAACCTGCATTATTCATGAAGGTTCGTCGCGAAAGCGTGCAGACGCGAAGGGAGACGGGCACTCGGAGGCGCGAAGTCCTGAGGCATACTCGTGCAGTATGTCGAAGGGCTGAACGGCGAGACTGCCCGTCACAGCCGCCTATCCGCGCTTGCAGCAGAAGCTTCATGAATAATATGGGTTAGGACGTGAGGTGTGGAGTGGTAATCCGGATTGAACGGACTCTCCGCGGTTTACCAAGGCCGATCACATCCCCGCGCGACTGAACCCTGCCTATTTCGAGAAACCCTACGCATCTGCATTCGCCAGAGCCACCAATAGACAACGGCATTGAGGACGACCACCCCTGTGCCTAACAGCAACTGAAGGTCTCGTGTCAGATCCTCAGGGTAGAGCGCTGGAGCAGATATTGGGCGATGAAATCTGAACGATAGGTGGCCTCGCCACCCTGCGCGCGTAACCAGTTCTCAAGCGGCGTAAGAGGGCAGATCCAGCCGGTGAATTCCACGACCGCCCCCCAGAAAGCAGCCGGCAGGTGCAGCCATGCAATCCACCGCCACCTCAGCACAAGCAGCCCGCCAATGATCACAAAGAGGACAAAGCCGGCATGCAAGCACAGGGTCAGGTTGGCAAGCCACGAGTACCACATCAGGTCAGAAGAGTCGGGGAGGTTGAAGAGGGTCGATTGGTTGAGGATAGACGACTGTGGTTCCGTCGATCACCGCGAATGGAGTCAGCCGATGTTCGTCTGCCTTGACTTGCGAAAAGATATGCCTGACCTCCCAGCCACGCGTGACCAGCGCATCGGCGATCAGCGAGCGGTGGCAGCGCCACGGGACAGCCTCGGCGCACATGATCGCGCTTGGGCCTTGCCGACTTTGCATCATTAATTCTTCCAGTGCAGTCAAGAATTCTGCCGTCTGCATATAGTCGGCATAGCCGCGAAAACTGGCATTGCGCCACCCGTTGTTGATCGAATCCTTCCGAGCCTTTCGAAGGCCCCCAAGCGTGGGCATGTGGAGAGAGCTGAGACCGGTATCTTTCAGGCTCTCGGCCAATCTGTCCGTATTGAATTGCGGGTTGTGTCGTGAGCGTGGAATCGTTCGAACGTCCACGAGGAGCCGGATCTCATGCGCGCGCAAGCAATCGATGAACTCATCAATCGGTCTGGTCGAGTGGCCGATAGTCCAGATTGTCGGTCGTCGAGGCATGGAACAGTGTGGCAGAGCGAGCGGGGAATCGCCACGGGCTGGGAGGAGTGACGATCAATCCGGTGGCAATTTTTCGGGATCGATTTCGAGCAGTCGCAGCCGACCGTTGGCGATGTGCTCAGTCTTATAGAGACGATCGCCCATCTGTATGGTCCCGATAAGGAGATTGCCGCTGGCGACAAAGGTAAAGTCTCCCCTCGAAGTGGGCTTGAATGTGCCCCGGACAACGGCAGTATCGTTGATTCGGGAGACCGTCGACATGACATCCAACTCATGGTTGGCGCGATCGAAGAGCTCAATGGTGATCCTAGGATGGGGTCTGGCTCCAGCGTCCTTCAAGACTTGAAGGAGTGAGAGGTCGAGCGCGATCTCCCGGTCTCGGAGCACCCAAGGCCTTCGCGGCGTCGGCGGCTGATCGGTGGTGGGAGGAGTCAGGACAGCCTGCCACAAACCCTTTGGTATCGAGCGCTCATCAGCCCATGCAACCTGGCTGAAAACACTGCCTAGCACCACGGCCAGGAGAACAGCGCTGAATCGGTGGGCCATAGAGTCGCCTTCTTCTATATGACGTAACGGTCGTTCGCCTCATTATATAGAGAGGTGCGGCCCGGCGCGATCATGAAATAATCGAGAAGCGCCGATCGTGCCTGAATTCTTCCGGTCAAGGCACTATCGAACCTGGTGCCTG
>JBBRRN010000368.1:0-4304 GCA_038200685.1 Nitrospirales bacterium | reverse complement strand
TCTCGCATCAGCCGAGCCATCAAGAACAAGACGATGGCCATTGATCCGGCAAAGACAATCTCCTCGCTATAGGAGAACCCGCCGAATCCGACCGTGAGCGTAAACAGGACAAAGTCGAGGCTCCCACCCAGAATCCACCAGTTGGGCTTCGTCGGCTCATGTACGTCATCACGCACGTTCACACTTCGCTCTATGTGATCGGGAGCGAAGCCTTGCCGGAGCAGTGCGTTTGTATGTTGTCGACTAAGAATACAAGCCAACCCGACGCCGAGCTCTGAGATGAATGGGATGACGAGCGCCATGAGGTAGACCTGCTTGTAGAGCTGAACGATCTCTGCCTGTGGGAGCCCTTCGACTCCTGTGAAGACATACACGTTGATCATCGCCACCAGAATCCCGCCGCCGATGATCGCGACCCGCCCAAGTGTTTGCATGGTGGTGTGCATGAGCCTGAGTGTCGGTTGATCGAACGGCTGTCCCCGTTCATCCACTCGTGGCACGGCATCGACCGTCATCGCATCCGCCACTGCGTCTTGCACCACGTAGCCGATCGGCCCAAGCAACGTGCTGAGCACAAACCAGACTTCGGCCGGCAGGATCGCGGTCATCGCCTCCCGGCTCCCGATCAATGCTGCCATGATTCCAAGACTGGCAACCAACAGCCCGGCTCCAAGTCCCACGAGCCAGCCCTTCCAGCGCCACAAGAGATCGACGAGATGACCGATCGACATCTTCAGCGCCCAGGGAATGCCGGCCCAAAATCCCAGCGCGGCGAGGAACGAGGCGGAGAGGCCCAGGTAGTCTTTAACAAAGAAGGTACCGACAATGCCGGTGAGGCCGGAAATTCCGTAGGCCATGTAGACCATGAGGGGCGGCAGATAGGAGAGCCGCATCTCACGACCGAGGGACAGAAAATTTCGGTCGATCCACTGAGCGAAGCCTGTGAACATGACTAGCCCGCGTTATTCATGACGGTTCGTCGCGAAATCGCTGAGCCGCGTCGTGAGACCGGCGCGCGGAGCCGTAAGGACCTGAGGCGTACTCGTGCAGTACGGTGAGGGTCCGAGGGGCGAGCCCGCCGGCCGAAGGCCTGTCGGAGCAGCGGATCAGCGATTGCAGCAGAAGTGTTCATGAATAATGCGGGCTATGGCAAGACTCTGGCAGGCTGGCGACGCTCGACCAGCAATTGCAGTTGCGCGTGCATCTCGTGAACCGGCAAATGCGTCCGGTCTCCATGTCCGGCCAGCACCCATTCGAAGGGATAGTCGAGAAGTTTTTTGATGGAGCTCACCAGCACGTGTTTTCTCCACACCAGCTGACCTGGGGCAGTGAGCCTCTTCTGTGTGGAGTCCCACCAGAGATGATCCCCCGTGAAGAGGAACCGGCTCTTGTAGAGCAAGGCCATGCTGCCTGCCGTGTGGCCTGGGACAGGAATGATCTGAAACTGCGGCATGACGTGGATACTGTCTCCTTCTTCAATGATCCATTCCGCATCGGGAGCCGCTTCGATGTCCGCCCGATGAATGATCCGTTTCGCGCCAAAGTGTGCGGCATACTTCTCCGCATCGGCCACATCGTCTTTGTGCGTGAGGAAGATGTATGCGAGGCCGCCCTTGCGCTCGAAGGCCTCGACGAGATGTTTAAGATACCGTGGGGAATCGATGAGCCAGTTGCCGTCAGGATGTTCGATGAAGAAGCTATTCGCGCCAAACGACTTCTCAGAATTAAAACCGCAGTACGACACCTCATCTTCCAGTTGAACCGGGAAGCTCGCCATGGCGTCTTTCATCTGCAACGGGTCGCTGTGCTCCGTGCCGATCGAACCGACCGGGCAGGCGAGAAGCGCTTGATAGGCCTGATGAGTAGAACCATCATCCATCGGCTGTGTGGTGACCGCGGAGAATTTGCCGACTTCCTCGAAACTTGTCGGCGCCAACTGACGGCATGTATCGCAGTTGATGCACGTCGCATCGACAAAAAAATTGCCCGCGACATTGGAGTCGAGTCGTTTTTTCTCATCGGCCATGGCTAATCCTGTCGTTCGTGAAAGGTAAAACGTAACACGTGAACGGCTTAGGATGAAGAGTACTCAGCAGTCCCACATTTCGCCTTTTACATCTTACGTTTCACGGTTTCTGGAGCGATCGGCCGCGCGCCACAGATACCAGGCTGCAGCGGTTCGATAGGGCTTCCAGCGCTCCCCGTATTGCCGCACGGCGTTTGGTGTGGGCATCGAGCGTCGTCCATAGGCGATGCGGAACCCGTTGCGCACACCGAAGTCGTCGACCGGCAGGACATCCGGTCGCCCCAGTTGGAATATCAATAGCATTTCTACCGTCCAGCGGCCAATCCCACGAACCACAATGAGCCGCTCAATGATCGCGTCGTCGTCGAGTTTCCGAACAATGGCCCCTGTAGGCACGGTGCCATCGAGTGTCTTGGCGGCCAGATCGCGGAGCGCCGCAACTTTGGCCCGTGAAAAACCGGCGCCACGAATCGCCTGTTCGTCCGTCGCGAGCAGATCGCTCGGTTGAGGAAATCGTCCTCGTGGAAACAACGCCACGAAGCGGCGCACAATACTCTCGGCCGCCTTGTCATGCAGTTGTTGATAGGCAATCGCGCGTGCCAACGATTCAAACGGCGACCGCTTCGACCGGGGAGTCAAGGTGAAGGGACCTACCTCACGGATCAACCGGCGCATGACCGGATCCGCCTTGGACAGATGCGTCATTTCTTGTGTCTGCCGATCCCTCTGAGAACTCGGGCTCTTACCCTTGACTAATGATGGCATCGGCCTCAATCTCAACCAGCATGTCCGGATCGATTAACCGTTTCACTTCCACGATCGTCGTCGCCGGCCTGATAGTCCCGAATATTTCGCCATGGGCTCGACCAACTTCTTGCCATTGATCGATATTGGCCAAATACATACGCGTTCGCACGACATCGGCGAGCGACGCGCCGGCCTGCTGGAGCGCCGCTTCAATCGTCTTCAGCGTCTGGATCGTCTGGGCATAAGGATCTCCTTTGCCCACGAGACCTGCCGCCGTCATCGCTGTCGAACCGGAAACGGATATCGACGCCCCGACTCGTACCGCTCGCGAGTAGCCGAGTTTGCCCTCCCACGGACCACCAGTAGAAATATTCTGCCGCCCCATCCGGTTCCTCCTACATCACGATGCCGCCGCCGGCATGAATATTCTGTCCCGTCAACCATCGCGCTTCCTCACTCACGATGAACGCCACCACGTCGGCGATATCCTTGGGAAGCCCCAGCCGTTTCAACGGCGACAGCTGGATGCCGATCTGACGGAACTGATCGGTCATCATGCCCGTCTCGGTAAAACCTGGCGAGACGGTATTGACCGTAATGCCTCGAGGCGCGAGTTCCTGCGCGAGCCCCTTAGTGTACTGCTCCAATGCGCCCTTGCTACCAAGATACGCTGTCGCTCCGGGAAAACTCAAATGGGTTCCATCGGTTGAAATGTTTACGATACGGCCACCCTCTTTGAGCGCGTTGGCCGCTTCTTGCATGGCGAAGTAGGGACCTTTGGCGTTCAAGGCAACGATCTGATCGAAATCGGCTTCGGTCGTATCGAGAAGCGCCTTAGGCATAAACCGTCCGGCATTGTTGACCAGAATATCGAGCCGGCTAAATTGTTTGACCGTGTCGATCACAAGGCGGCGCGCCTCTGTTACCTGGCTCATGTCGGCTTGAACAGCGACGGCTTTCCCGCCCTTGGCTTGAATACCCGTCACAACTTGCTGCGCTTTCTCCACACTCATACCGTAATTCACCACCACAATCGCTCCGTCTTCTGCCAATCGCTCCGCGATTGCCCGCCCAATCCCACTGGATGCCCCGGTGACGATCGCAATTTTTCCACTGAGTGACGCCATGATGTCAACTGTCCCTTTCCTTGATGTGACCGACTCTCCTCTTAGAATACGCTGCGCTACACCCCTTATTAGAGAAAGGGCAACGATTGCTCCCAGGTTGTTGAGTAGACAAATCCTTTCACAGGTTTGCGGGATCTTGGTTGAAACTCACGCACACGAAGACGATCCGACAACAGCGTAGGGTCGCCCGGATAACCGACCGCTATCATCGCCACGGGTTCATAGCCATTTGGGATCTGACAGTCCGTTCTCGCCTGGTCGATTCTGAAACCCGCCATCTGATGGGCCACAAGCCCGAGTGCCGTGGCCTGGATCACAAGATTCTCTACCGCCATACCCGTATCGTGGAGCGCGTGGCGATTCGGCGAGCCATCCTCGAACTGCAGTTTTGCCACGGACAGCAG
>JBBRRN010000367.1:0-4309 GCA_038200685.1 Nitrospirales bacterium | reverse complement strand
GATTGGGAGCGCTATTGCAGGGAAGCGCACCGTGCATTCGCCGGAACGATGTTCGAAGGGATTGTCGGGTCCTGCGTCATGATCAGGCGATCGACCTATGACGCGCTCGGCGGCTTGGACGAACGGATTCAGTCCGCTGACTGGGACTTGTACTACACCCTGCGCAAGCGCGAGCAGGTCGTCGGGGATATGAAGCGATGCATGGTCGTGGGGGCGTCGTTCGTGCATCATTTCATCCGGGCGACGATGAAGAGTAAGCGGGAGCCGTTTGCCTGCACCCATGAACGATTGACGATCGACCGGAAGTGGAACCAGGCCGAACAAACTGAGCTGTGGTGTAAGCCGGAGGAATTCGCTTCATCGTCCGCTGGGCTGCGGTTTGCTCGGCGTGTGGTGAAGTCTGTGAAGAATTTGGTGCAGGAACTGGATCGAGCCACCGCCTGGCGCCGGCTCTGGATCAGCCCCGACCGCGTGGTCGATCAGTACCGCCGGCAGTTCGAACAGGCGGCGATACAGCTGCCCGGTGGAGTGCCGTCATGAATCATGCGGGCTTGGGAAGCTCCCTGATAACTTTTTCCTGAAGGAACCGGTATGCGTCAAACGATTTCTTGCGCGATTGTCGTATTCAATGAAGAACGGAACATTCGTGAAGCGCTCGATTCGGTCGCGTGGATGGATGAAATTATCGCAGTCGATTCCTACAGTATCGACAAGACCGTTGAGATTTGCCGGGAGTTTACGCCGCACGTCTTCCAGCGCAAGTGGAACGGGTTTGGTGAACAAAAAAACTCTGCGATCGATCGTGCCACATCGGACTGGGTGTTTATTCTGGATGCCGATGAGCGCGTCAGTGACGATCTTCGCGCAGAAATTCAACGGGTATTGGAGACCTCTACCCCGGCAGGTCCGGTGGCCTACTCGCTTCCGAGGAAGAATTACTATTATGGGAAGTGGATTCGATGGGGAGGGGTGTATCCGGATTATCAACTGAGATTGTTTCGGCGTGGCGTCGGTCGGTTAGACGATAGCGAGCCTCACAACCGGTTTGTGTTTGAAGGACTGCACGGAGATCTGACCCATGCACTCGATCATTATACGGAGCGGACAATCGAAGACCACTTCAAGAAGTTCAATAACTTTACGACATTGGCAGCGAGAGAGCGCGGGAAAACGAAGAAGAAGGTTCGGTGGAGTGATCTGACAATTCGTCCACTGTTTACCTTTTGGAAATACTATGTCCGAAGGCAAGCGTTTCGGGATGGAGTGCACGGACTCATTATCTCTGTATTTGCCAGCATGTACACCTTTGTGAAATATGCCAAGTTGTGGGATACCACCAGGCAGGCAACCGCTCACCCGGACGCCAAGTAGTGGGCACGCGAATTCTGTACGTGCATGGGATTGAGGCTATTGGCGGAGCGGAACGCGATCTGATCGCACTGCTGAAGGCACTCGACCGGCACAAGTGGGAGCCGCATGTGGTCTGTCCGGGAACGGGCCCGTTCCGAGAGCAGCTGCACGCGATCGCCGTCCCCACTCATACACTGAGGCTTCCTCCCTGGAGAAAGCCTCTCGCCGTGTTTCAGCGCCGATCGGCGATCGGGCGTCTCGGTGCTCTTGTGGGCCAACTTGATCCCGCCTTGGTTCATGTGAACGATATCTGGTGGGTGCCCCATACCGTGAGAGCCATCGCCAGTGGTCGGTTTCATTCCATGCCGATCGTGGCCCATGTGAGGCAGGAAATCGAACCGGAGAAGGTGGGACGCTATGAGCTTGATCGGGTCGAGGCTGTTATTGCAATCTCCCGGCAGATTGAGCAATCGCTGATAACCGGTGGCGTCTCGATGAGCAGGGTACGGACTCTCTACAGTGGGATCGATTTTCCCAAGAGGCAATCTCCGCACGATGACCAGGGAATTCGTCGGCTGATCGGGCTTCCGAGCGGGGCGGTCTTATTGGGCACCGTCGCCAATCTATTTCCACGAAAAGGCTATGAGGTGATGCTTCGAGCGCTTCCGGCTATCATCCACGCGATTCCTATGGTGCATTATGTGATCGTGGGCAGTGATGGTCACGGCTATGCCGATCGATTGACACGGCTCGCGAACGAATTGACAATCGCCGACCGCGTACACATTGTCGGCTTTCAGGACCCGGTTCAGCCGTTCTTGGCCGCGCTCGATCTGTATCTGCATCCAGCACTCATGGAAGGATTTGGGATCGCGGTGGTCGAAGCGATGGCAATGGGCAAAGCCGTGGTCGCGACCACAACAGGGGGTCTCCCCGAAGTCGTGGCACAGGGAGAGACTGGCTTACTTGTTCCCCCGGGAGATGCCGAATCATTGGCTGAAGCCGCGATCTCTCTTCTGGAAAACACGTTCAGGCGTGAGCAGATGGGGGTGTGCGGGAGGATGCGTGTGCAAGAGAGATTTAGTCTTGATGCGTCTGTCGCGCACATGGAACAGCTGTACGGAGACGTACTGGGGACACAGAAAGGGCGAGGATGAAAATTGGTTTTGATGCCAATCCGATGGTGGGCGATATGGGCGGGGTGGGGTGGCACAGCTACCATTTGCTCCGCACGATGCTGGCGCAGCAAGGAGACATCGATTTTGTAGCCTATGCGAGACCGGGCGCTGTCCGACCTGACGCTGTGAATGCTTGGACGGGCGTTGAGCGGCTTGGGTGGGTCAATTCGAGCCGATGGGGGATGGGGAAGCGGGGAGCGTCAGATCAGTTGGATCTCTACCACGGCACAAACTTTAAAATGCAGACTGTCGGCCGCTACGGTGGAGTGGTGACTATTCACGATCTCTGGTTGGATCGCCATCCTGAGTACTCGAAGAAGATGTTGGGCCAATGGCCCTCGTCGTTCAAGACCAGACAGACCGCGCTACGGGCCAGGAAAACCATTACGGTATCCGAGTTTTCCGCGAGAGAGCTCATGGAGCTCTATGGTTTGAAGCGCGAGCACATCAGAGTCATTCCCAATGGAGTGTCGGAAGATTTTTCGCCACGTCGAGACGATCAGGCGATGGCAGAATTGCGGAAACGGATTGGCCTCACGGCTGAGCACTATATCTTATTTATTGGCGGGGCAGATCCGCGCAAGAATCACCAGATATTTCTCGAGGCGGCGGAGAAGGTTCGGAAGAAACTGGGGCCGAGGATGGTGGTCCTTGCCGGCTCGCCAATTCATCCGTTTGGGAGCTACGAGGAGACGGCCCGAAGGCGCAGTTTGACGGAAAAGGTACTCTGCCCGGGCCGGTTGCCCATGAGCGACTTACAATTGCTGTATTCCTCCACCGATCTGTTCGTTTTTCCCTCGTTGTACGAAGGGTTTGGGATGCCCGTGTTGGAGGCGATGGCCTGCGGTGCGCCGGTGCTTACGTCTGATTCGACCGCGTTGGCTGAAGTGGCGGGTGATGCGGCAGTGTTGGTGGATCCTCAAGACGCGCGGGCGCTGGGAGAGGCGATGGTTCGTGCGCTTGAGGATGAGCCGCTTCGAGCCGACTTGAAGGTGAAGGGATTTGCTCGAGCCAAACAGTTCTCCTGGGAGCAGGGTGCCTCAAAGACCGTTGCAATGTACCAGGAGTTGTGCGAGGGGAAAAGCTCATAGCCATGAGCGGTCAGTCTCTGTTTCTTGCTATCAGCCATAGGCCATCAGCTCTTTTCCCATGAAAAACGTCCTCATCATCAAGCTCCGCTATATCGGCGACGTCTTATTGGCGACGCCGACCGTGCGGGCGATCAAAGCGGCGCAACCCGATGTGAGGGTCACGATGATGGTCAATCGTGGGACGGAAGATGTCTTATCCGAGAACCCGGATTTGGAAGAGGTCGTCGTTCTCGACAAGGGATCTCTGGCAGCCCAATCGCGGCTTATTGCCGGGCTGCGGAATCGGCGATTCGATACGGTGATCGATTTGACAGATGGAGATCGCTCGGCGTTTCTGAGTTGGATCAGCGGAGCCTCAGTTCGGATCGGGTTCAACGATGAACATCGATGGCGGGGGAAGTACTACACGCAGGTGGTCCAGTCTGCACCGGGTGTGCAGCACCGGATTGATCGGGATCTGGACGCCCTCAAACCCATGAGTATCCAAGCCGGCTCAAAGGACCTTCACCTTCGGGTGACGCCGGAAGAAGTCGACAGTGCAGATCAATTGTTGGATCAACTCGGTGTTCAGCGATCGCAGTCGATGGTGATATTACAGCCCGGCGCGCGGTATTGGTTCAAGGCCTGGCCTCCGGAGCGGTACGCGGAGTTGGCGGATCGTGTGACCTCTCAGTATGGGTGCCACGTATT
>JBBRRN010000366.1:0-4325 GCA_038200685.1 Nitrospirales bacterium | reverse complement strand
TTCAGCATCCTGATTAGACTTTCGAGCTGGAACCAGCAGTCATTGACACACCTGTTCCCGTTGACTTACCAAGAATGCCCATGACGAAAGGACATCGGAGCAAGGCACTCGACATCGTGTGACCCTGCTGCTCTTCTACTTGCCGGCGAAACCCGAGATAGTAACAATACAACGCCATCATACCTGTAACCAATCCACCACAGGCCATCGCATAGGCAGTGGGAATTCCAGGCTGCCTCAAAAAGAAAATTACACAGCCTGCCGCCACGAGATAGTATGTCGCGGCAAAGGAAAGCCCAGGCCACCACCAATACTTGAGCAATTCACCCGGCTTTGTTTGCGACAGCCCTTGAGTCCATGACGATTGAGGATGAAGCCCGCCCAAATAGGCACAGAGCGCGACCCCGCCCCCCAACAACGCGACAGCGGATAACTGCACCAAGGCTGCAACTTGATTCGTCTCGACCAGATATCCCAGGGATGCTCCCAGTGCGCCGACAACGAGACCGACTGCGACCCAAGGACCGAATTGCATCGCTTGGCTGCCCACCATCGTCCGGAGTGCCACCCCATCGGGAAACGTCGGAAATGGACGGCCCATGAGAGCTATTGCTCGCACGTGACCGATCTCGAACGCATCGCGCGCAACAGACGTACAGGAAATGATGATGGCCATCATGGCCGGCCCATCCGGATGCTTGAGATAGTCGTACCCGACAACCCAGAGCAGCGCCAAAACCAACAGAGACAACTGGATCCCATACACAAACCCGATCCAGCCACCAAGCCACATGAGTAACCGGTTTCCATCCTCTCGCAAGATGTTCCCCCACCCAGTGGCCCGACCAACTCGATACGCAAACAATGCCGTCACCAATGAGACCAGCCCACTGACCGCCAACAATACGATCGGTTCCGAAAGAGGCAACAGGAACTTGGCCAATCGATAGACCGCAAACGCCACCAACCCGGGCACAAACATCACGATCCGCTTTTTTTTACGCACTGAGCTTTCAGTCACAGCTAGACTGAGGCTGGGTAACACTCGTAATGCCATTCGATGCAACATGATTTGCTCGTTAACCGTGAAACGTGAAACGTGGAACGACCGAGGGTCTTCGCGTTTTATTTTTCACGTTTTACCTTTCACGTCTTCTGTGCGCCCATTCCAAAGTAACGCGCCTTCACTTCTTCCATCAGTGCGACAGTGATCCGCGTCCCACCACGATCGGCTACGGTTCGCTCTAATTCAATGCGCGCCATGGCCCGCACCGGCGCCGGCACCTTGTCCAATCGACGTTCTGCATCTGGTTCCCACTCGATGCGCTCCCCGGTCCTTGGACGGAGCACGATGTCATAGGTGACGACCCGTTCCCCTCTCACCCGCATGTCCTGCTCGACCTCACCGTACACGAGCGGGGCAAGGTATGGAGGCATGCGATCCAACCGATGGATCGCCTCGTCGGTCCACGTCATCCGATCAACGAACCCACCTGGTTGACCCGCAGGAACGTCGACCCCTACGTTCAGCCCACAACCTCGACATTCCGTCCGGATAAACCACTGGGGCGTCCCATCAGCGTACAACCGTTCTTCAATCCCTTCGGTATGCATCCAGCGACCACAGCCACAGGTCAACATGGAGAAACACCGTCAGGCGTGAGGCCTGAAACGTGAGACGTCCCGAAGCGGGTGATTATCCACCATCGCTGCATTGCATGCCAATCACTCATGACAGATTACCTATCCGATCTTGCCGGGGTATAAGAGATAGAGCATCGTGTAGGTGGTCGTCCCGGTCACAAAGAGGACGCAATAGACGACCATCGTGAACAGGCCGAGTGCCCGATGGCGGCGCGCGCCGTTCGGCCAGATCCGTTGGATCGTCATCTCAACCGAAAACACGATGGCGATGATGGCCAGCAAACTGACATACACCTCGAACTTCCTCATCGAGAAATCCGCGGTGGCGATGCGCGAGAAGAACAACACCACGACCAGCGCCGTGAGCGTACCAAAAATCACTCCGATCTTCTTCCACGTCGTGAGCAACAATGTCTCTCTCAGCGATCGGACACCATCGATCACTTGTTGCGCGCGAAAGCCGAGCACGATCATATAAATCGCCATAACCAATCCGAGAATGACCAGAATAATGTGCACCGTCAGCACAGGGATGAAGACATAGTCATAGAGAGCTTGCGATCCCCCAAACCCTTCCTTCCCTTCAAAAGCCAACACGCCTAATTGGCGGAATAAATAGTAGCTGGTGAAGAATGCCAACATGGCGATCATCCCGCCAAACATCATCCAGTGATGCGCATCCGCTCGATGTCTTTTCGCCTGAATCCAGCCGATCACGAAGAGCCCTGTAAAGAACGTCGCCATGAGCTGGCTCATATCCGCCCCGACCGTGGCATGGGTACCAAAAAATCCCGGCTCTTTCAGCCATTCAAGCATGCGTCTCCTCGTCATTCGTGAAAGGTGAAAGGTTTCGGAAGAAGAGCACTTGGCTGTCCTACGTTTCACATTTCACGTTTCACATTTCACGTTTCACGGTTCTTGAGAGCGAATGCCCTGCACGACCGCCGACGATTCCAACTCTTGAACCGTTGGGAAACCCGCCTCCTTCATCCACTGAATCGCGTCCGCGGCCTTGTAACAATCACCTCGCTCTGTGTTCACAAGAATGTGGATCGCGAACGCGGTGGTCCAAGCCGGGCCGGTTCCGGCCTCGTTTAAGAATCGGTCCTTGATGACCAAGCGTCCACCCGGAGCCAAATGGGTCCAAACCTTTTTCACCAGTGCCGCATTCGTCGAAAAATCTTGATAGTGCAGGATATCCGACATCAGGACGACGTCGTAGGATCCGCCAAGTCCGTCCTTGTTAAAGTCTCCGGGGAGCAATAAAATCCTCGATTCCAACCCCGCTTCTTTCACTGTTCGTTCAGTGAGTCGGAGCGTCGCAGGCAAATCGAACACCGTAGCAGTCAACTCTGGATAGGCCTGACAAAACGCAATCGCGTTTGTCCCCGCTCCGCCTCCCAAGTCCAGGAATCGCACCGGCCCACTCATCTGCAGCCGCTTAGCAAGTTCTGGCCCGCTCTGCTGTCCAATCCTATGAAGAACCGCCAACACGTTACTGCCTAACTCAGGGTCAGTCTCAAAGACGTGTCGGTCAACCGACCGCTGCCCCGTGCGAATCGTCTGCTCCAACTTGCCCCAGTTATCCCATTCTGCATCGTGAAGTAGCAGGAGATGTCCGACATATTGGGAGGAACTGCGGACCAGATGCGTGGCTGCAGCAGCCGAATTTCCATAAGAATCCCCTTCTTTCACCAACAGTCGCATCGCGACGAGGGCATTCAACAGCAATCCTAGCGTCTGCCCATGGGCGCTAAGACGGTCGGCCATATCATGGAGAGTTTTCCGCTTTCCATCCAAGACGGAAAATACATCCAGTCTGATGGCCGTGAGCAGAATTTTCGTCTCCCAGTAGTACCCAAGCTGGAAGATTTCCGCGAGCGAAAGTTCTCGTGACACACCATGTCCCTCAAGCAAATCGCTTTGAAACTCAGCATCTTACCTAGATTGGAAACTGAAAGGCAAGGCGGCAGAAACCATGCATTAGAACGAGGAAATACAAAGGGCAGCGGATTGCTCCGCTGCCCTTTGGTCGCGGGTTATCCCGCTCAAACAAATATGAACTTACTTGATTTCAGCTTTGAGAGTGGCAGTTCCACCGTCGGCTACATCGACTTCGAACTCCACTTTCTTACCCTTGGCGGCGAACGGATGCCAGGCGATCACTTTGTGCTTGCCTGCTGGCACATCCTTGATCTCGAAGGAACCATCGTCCTTCACAACCGCAAAGTGCGGGCTCGACACCGGAAGAAAGAAGCCCTGCATAAATTCATGCTGGTCGCACTGTAAACGATAGAAGCCGTCCTTTTCAGCACCACCGCGGAACACCACCGGCTTGTCGAGCTTGTCACCCTTCTTGGCTAACGCGATGTTGAACCCAGTGGCTGAGCTGGTGCCCTTCACGACGAAGCTATGCGGATTATGGAGCACACCTTGGAGTGATTTGGGGTCATCCGGATCGGCATCGGTATTCTCAACCTTAAAAGACTTGTTATTCACCACAATCCCAGCGAAAGGCAGAAACTCACAGAACGCTGCCGTCACTTCCGTACCACCATACCCATCCATGAACGCCTTATCTTCGACGTCAATGACGGCAACCACCGCATGCTTTAGGCCGCCATCCTTACCAACTTCGATGGTCTTCAAAAACCGCTTATCCCCATCCATCAACGACTTGT
>JBBRRN010000365.1:0-4327 GCA_038200685.1 Nitrospirales bacterium | reverse complement strand
TGGCGCCGGACAAGCGGGGAGAGAAAGGGTATGTCCTGCTTCGGGAAACCTTACGGGCGACCAATAAAATCGGCATTGCCACCGTGGTGATTCGCACCAGGCAATATCTTGCGGCCCTCATCCCGACCGGCGACATCATTGTGTTGAACACCCTGCGGTATAAGAACGAACTGATGTCGGCGAAAGATCTCGATACGCCGACTGGGAACGTGAAAGCCAGCGGCGTCTCGCCTCGCGAGGTCGAGATGGCGAAGAAGCTTGTGGAAGAAATGACTGAGCCGTGGAAGCCGGAGCAGTATCATGACACCTATCACGACGATCTCATGAAATTGATCGACAAACGGATCAAAGCAGGAAAAACGGAGGTCATTACCGAGGCCGGGGCCGACGATGATGATGAAAAACCTGCCCGGGGAGAAGTCATTGATCTCATGGCGCTGTTAAAGCGAAGTGTTCAGGCGAAGGGGCAGTCACCTTCTAAGTCGAGTCGGACCCCGAAAAGACAGGAGCCGCATTCTCGCCGGAAGAGTGCCTAGTGGACCGGTGGCGCGCAGACTGTTTTACGGGGAGCCGAACGGCTATGCCGAGGCAAGTGTGGAGTGGCGCCGATGGGGCTTCAGCAGTACTGGGGAAAGCGTAACTTCAAAGAGACGCCCGAGCCGCGCGGTACATCGCAATCTCCCACTGAGCGCCTGCAGTTTGTCATTCAACAACATGCGGCCAGCCACCTACACTATGACTTCCGCCTGGAGCTCGACGGGACGTTGAAAAGTTGGGCGATTACCAAAAGGCCCCAGCTTGGATCCCGCGCGCAAGCGTTTGGCTGTGCATGTGGAAGACCACCCACTCGACTATGGCGGCTTCGAAGGCATTATTCCCCCTAAGCAATACGGCGCCGGGACGGTGTTGCCGTGGGATCGGGGATCGTGGTCTCCCGTCGGTGATCCCATGGCGAGTTATCGGCGCGGCCGGCTGAAGTTCAACTTGAACGGTCACAAATTGCGTGGGATATGGAACTTGGTTCGCATGGACGGGCGACATGAACAGGGCAAGGAAAATTGGCTCTTGATCAAAGAAAATGATGATGAGGCCCGTACTGGTGAACAAGCCGAGGTAACTCGGCTCCTGACGAACAGCGTAGCCAGTAGCCAGACCATTGAACAGATCGCGTCGGGCCGCCATCGGGTGTGGCAATCGAATCCCCCGGCGGGGAAGCAGGCGAAGTCGATTCGCCGCCCTCACGAGAGGGGAACGAATAAAATGGTTGGTGCACGCCGTATACCCCAGGAGAACTCGATTCGTCCGCAATTGGCGACATTGGCAGACGAGGCTCCTGTTGGTGAAGAGTGGGTGCATGAGCTCAAATACGACGGCTATCGGATCCTGTGCCGGGTGAAGAATGGGTCTGCCAAGCTTGTCACGAGAAACGACCACGATTGGACTGCCAAACTGCAGCGCATTGCCGAGGCGGCTGCGTCGCTGCCAGTCAAGAATGCGTGGCTCGACGGGGAGGTGGTTGCGCTGATGCCTGATGGAACCATCAGTTTTCAGGGCCTGCAGAATGCATTCGATACAGGATCCGAAACGAACCTGGTCTACTATGTGTTCGATCTCTTGTATCTCGACGGGTATGACTTGAAACAGGTCGCCCTTCTCGACCGTAAGCGTTCACTTGAGGTAATGATGCCGAGCTGTGCATCCGGATTGATTCGGTATAGCGACCATATAAAAGGCCAGGGGGACGTCGTCTTTTCGGAAGCCTGTCGCAAGGGGATGAAAGGGATAATCTCTAAGCGTAGTGGCGCGGTCTATCTTGCCGGCCGTAATAGAAATTGGATCAAAGTCAAATGCGGCCGCCGCCAGGAGTTCGTCATCGGAGGGTTTACCGACCCGTCAGGCTCGCGCATGGCCTTTGGAGCCTTGCTGTTGGGAGTCTATGATGGACAAGGACAATTCCAATTTGTGGGAAGAACGGGAACCGGATTTTCCGAACGCTCGCTCAAGGAGTTGCACAAGCGCCTGGTTGCGCTGAAGCAGTCCAGGTCCCCATTTGTGAATCCTCCAAGCGGTGTCGATGCGCGTGGAGTGCACTGGGTGAAGCCACGATTGGTTGCGGAGGTGTCGTTTGCCGAATGGACGAACGAAGGCCTCTTGCGGCAGGCAGCTTTTCAGGGATTACGCGATGACAAAGCCGCCAAGTCGGTCATTAAGGAAGGGACGGGGAACACCACTCCTGTGCGGGCCGCGAGGAGTGCTGCGAGCGAGGCAGGAAGACAGACGAGGAAGCGTGTGGCATCCACCGAGGGACCGGCTACTGTCGCAGGGGTGACGGTGAGTCATCCCGATCGAATCCTATTTCCCGATCACGGTTTCACCAAACTCGCTTTGGCGCAATATTATGAACAGGTGAGTCAATGGCTCTTGCCTCACCTGCAAGATCGGCCTTTAACGCTGGTGCGCTGCCCAGAGGGATACAACAAAGAGTGTTTCTATCAAAAACACGCCACCGACAGTGTCCCTGACACCATCGGGCGAGTGGAAATACACGAAGAACATGGTGTGTCCTGGTACATGATCGCCGACTCTCTACCGGCTGTCATCGGGCTCGTTCAGATGGGCGTGCTGGAGTTGCATACGTGGGGAGCGAAGCGGAATCGATTGGACCGTTCTGACCGCATCATTATGGACCTTGACCCGGATCCCGCGGTCCCATGGAGATTCGTGATCGAGGCGGCGCAACTTGTCCGGACGCTCCTGAACGAGCTGGAGCTGGAGTGTTTTGTGAAAACGACAGGCGGAAAGGGCCTCCATATCGTGCTACCCCTGCGGCCCGTTCACACGTGGGGCGAGGTCAAAGCGTTTTCCAAAGGGTTGGCGGATCATCTCGTGCGCCTGATCCCGGATCGTTTTACTGCAAACATGTCGAAACAGAAACGGAAGGGAAAGATCTACGTCGATTATTTACGTAATGCCCAAGGGGTCACCGTAATTGCCGCCTATTCGACCCGGGCCAGGACGGGAGCGCCGGTCTCGGTGCCGCTTGCGTGGGAGGAATTGTCGGCCGATATACGGTCGGATCATTTTACAATGGGCAATGTGGTGGAACGGTTGAACGGGCTGAAGCAAGATCCGTGGCGGGACTATTTTACAGTGAAGCAGAAACTTACGCGGAAGATGCATGCCGCACTTGGCGTGTCATCGTGCCGCTGAAAATGCTAATTTTTTTGACGCGCTGCAAAAATTTGCCTCTGATCTGCTGCCGACGCTATCCACGGTTCCTTGATGCCATCGGCGATGCCCGAACACGAATCCAAGCCCTCACTACTAAGCAAGGACGACATTGAGGAGGGATCTGTGCACACGCAAACCATCGGTGTACTCAATGAAGCCGAGCTTTTTGAACCTATTGAGAAAGAAACTGACTCGTGATCGGGTAGTACCGATCATTTCGGCCAGCGTTTCCTGACTGATCTTGGGAATAACCGCCTCTGGGCTATCTTCTCTCCCAAAATGGGCCAACAACAGCAGCGTCCGCGCCAGCCGTTTTTCTGCAGGGTTAAAAAGTTGATCGATCAAGTCCTCTTGGATGCGTACGTTACGATTCACGAGATGAGACATGAACAGCTCGGAGAAGGCCGGCTCGTGCTGGAGCACGCGGCTCATGGTGGCTCTGTCGATTCGCACAATCGTGGAGGCATCTAAGGAGGTGGCGGTCGCCGAGCATACCCGCTGCCCCGCGAGACAGGCTTCGCCGAAAAAATCCCCGCCTTCCAACATCGCGACGACAGCTTCTTTGCCTTGCCTTGACACGACGGTGAGCTTGACCCAGCCGTTTACGATATAGAACACGGCATTGGCCGCATCCCCTTGCGTAAAGAGAATCTGCTGTTTCCGACACTGCAGAGTCGCGCTTCCGTTTCCGTCTTCTGAGAGAATAGACGTGGAGTTGAATGGCATCGCTCGTTTGCGAGCCAGCGGCATCCCGTGAAGTGGTTTCAACGTCGGGGTGTGAGGTCTAGCTGCAATGTCGAGGTCCATGACGGCAACTCCTTTCGAAAGTAGAAACGAGGGGCAAAGTAGACTGGTGTTATCAGGCACTCAACAAATAACGGTCCTGTCTTGATCATGCCGCGGCAGCACTCACCGCTTCGGGGATAGGCAGTGAGCGGTTTCGCAGAATCACCTCGTCGACCATGTCGCCACATTGAATGCAGCGGTGAGCCCAAAAGGTGCTATACCCGCTGTCGCTATCAAGATCGATGCACATTTCAATGCTCACATACCCGCTGCACCGTCTGCAGCTCTGTTGAGTGGACTTCTTTGTGGT